>CAYTND010000054.1:0-9819 GCA_964438965.1 uncultured Pirellulales bacterium | reverse complement strand
GAGCTAAAGTCCTGCCATTGCGTTCTGCAATAGACCGGAGTTGTTCAACAAGCTCTAATGTGGCGGTAAATTGCGGCTCGTGAAAATCAGGATTTCTTCTTCGATGGTCGTCCAGAGGCAAATCCGCCAGTCTTTCCTGGCTGAAACTACCCGTCAGCAGACCTCTCTGCATAGGGCTGTATGCGACAACGCCGATGTTGTTTTGAGCACAGAAGTCCAAAAGTTCATCTTCGACCTCGCGATGGAGCATACTGTAAGGCGGCTGAAGCGAGGCGACGGGATGAATCTTCTGGAGGCGTTTGATTTGCTCGACGTTAAAATTCGATACGCCGAGGAATCGGATTTTGCCTTCCTGAACCAGTGCGGCCATTTCTTTCCAGGCCTGCTCAATGTCTTCATCAGGGTCGGGCCAGTGCATCTGATAAAGGTCTATTGTCTCAATGCCGAGTCTTCTTAAGCTGGCGTGACATTCATCACGAATACTTTGAGCTTTCAGGCAGCTTACTTTTTCTTTTTTTTCATTCCAAAGCAGGCTGCATTTTGTTGCTATGACAGGTTTTTGGCTTGTTTGCTTGAGTGCTTTTCCAACCAGCTCTTCGGAATGTCCCAGCCCGTAAACGGGGGCTGTATCTATCCAGTTGATACCTGTATCGAGCGCGGCCGGAATTGCGGCAATCGCCTCATCGTCGTCCTGCGGTCCCCAGCCGAACTGCCATGGCCCGCCCATCGCCCATGTGCCTAAGCCTACGGTAGTAAGTTCCAAATCGGTATAGCCTAATTGTCGCATCTGCATAATCGATCTCCTGAAAATTTGAAAAAACGAACTATCAGGTTCGCACAGTAGTATATTGTGAGTTTAGGTGTTCATCAATATTTTTGTGGCCGGCAATATAAAAAGGCCATCCTGCCGGTTCGAATGTCCTTATTTTTTAGCTGAGATGGTATAAGTTCCGTTGATTTCCGTCTCGAACTCAATAACCGACTGGTCAATGGCTTTAACTTTGGGGCCGCCGAACCATCCGGATTTCAGTCCGAGAGGCGTGGCGGAACGAACCCTGCATTTTCCGCCTAATTTAGAAAGTATGGTAGCCTTATTGAGCTTGCCGTTTTTCCACTCGATGTCCATTTCGAATCCGCCGCGGGCGCGCAGGCCCTTGATATACCCGCTTTGCCATACTGAAGGCAGGGCAGGCAGCAGATGGAGTTCGCCGGTGTGGCTTTGCAGGAGCATCTCCGCGATGCCGGCTGTGCCGCCGAAGTTGCCGTCAATCTGGAACGGCGGATGAGCGTCTAACATATTGGGAAACATCCGCTGCGGACTCAGCAGAGAGCTGAGCATTTTATAGGCGTGGTCGCCGTCCTCGAACCGTGCCCAGAAATTGACCTTCCAGCCCATAGACCAGCCCGTGCCGCCGTCGCCGCGGAATTGCAGTGACTTTCGTGCCGCGGCAAAAAGTTCGGGTGTGCCGCGACGCGTGATTTCTTTGCCCGGGTGCAGGCCGAACAGGTGCGAGACATGGCGGTGCTGGTTTTTCGGGTCGTCCTTGTCTTCGAGCCATTCCTGGAGCTGTCCGTACTGTCCGACCTGGTTGGGCGCGATTCTGCTTCGCAGCTCTGTCAGCTTTCGGCGGAAGTCTGTGTCCACGCCGAGTGTTTTGGAGGCCTCGATGCAGTTGGTGAACAAGTCACGGATGATTTGATGGTCCATCGTCGGCCCGGCAACGAGTCCGCCGTTTTCCGGCGAGTTTGAAGGTGTGCTTATCAACCAGCCGGTTTTCGGGTCTTCAATGAGAAAATCGACGAAAAACATCGCCGCCTCTTTCATTATGGGGTATGCCCGCTCTTTGAGGAATTTTTTGTCGCCTCCGAACAGGTAATGCTCCCAGAGGTGCCGGCAGAGCCATGCCCCGCCGGTTACCCATATACCGTGGTTGGAGGCATTGATTGGTGCTGTGCCCCGCCAGAGGTCGGTGTTGTGGTGCAGTACCCATCCCCGGCATCCGTAGTGTGCCTTTGCGGTTTTACGTCCCGATTGGGCCACGTCCTCAAGCATATCGAACAACGGCTGGTGACATTCGGGCAGGTTGGTTACCTCAGCCGGCCAGTAGTTCATCTCCGTGTTGATGTTGGTTGTCCACTTGCTGTCCCAGGGCGGGTTGATTTTGTCGTTCCAGATGCCCTGGAGGTTTGCCGGCTGACTGCCCGGCCTTGAGCTTGCTATCAGCAGGTAGCGACCGAACTGGAAGTACAGCGATACTAATTGCGGGTCTTCCTGCTTAGCGAAGTTTTCGATACGCTGGTCGGTGGGCTGCCTGCTCGCCTCAGTGGTACCCAGGTCGAATTCGACCCTGCGGAACAGGCGGCGATGGTCGGCGATGTGGGCCTTGCGCAGGCTGTTATAGCTTTTGCGGGCAGCCGCTATGATAGTCCGGCGGCAGGCGGTGGCCGTCTCGCCGCTGACGTCCCTGAAGTTCTTGAAACTGGTGGCGGCGGCAAATATCAATGTTACCGAATCAGCTCCGACAACATCTATCTTTTCAGAATCAACAGTGAGCTTTCCGCCTTTGGCCTTCGCGCGCAGGTGCGCCTCAAACTTCAACACGCTGGGCCTTTTTTGCTTCGTTCGCTTATTCATATACCCTTGAAGTTGACCTCGCAATGCTAACGTGTTTTTATCTACTACCAATGTCTGTGTATTCGGGTGAGGACTGTCCAATTTGGCGGCGAACGTAAGCTGCCCCGGCTTGTTGCAGGTTAGGTGCACAACAATAACCTGGTCGGGAAAGCTGGAGAAAACTTCTCGGGTGAAAATCGTTTGGCCGATACGATAGCGAACTTTTGCAATACCTGCATCAATATCCAGTTCCCTGCGATAATCGACCGGCTCGTCGTGGCCCGGGAAATGCAGACGCAGGTCGCCGAAAGGCTGATATTTCTCCTGACGCAGCGGTACACTCATCATCTGCTCCATCGCCAGTTGTTCCGCCTGGCGCTGTTCGCCCTCGAACAGCAGCTTGCGGACGGTAGGCAGATAGTTGACCGCGCCGGCGTGTTGATATTCGTGCGGCTCTCCGGTCCACAGCGTATCATCGTTGAACTGCAGTTGTTCATGTTCTGTGCCGCCGAAGACCATAGCCCCAAGACGCCCGTTTCCGACCGGCAGAGCTTCTGTCCATTGCTGTGCAGGTTGGCGGTACCACAGTTTAAGGTTGTGCCACTTGTCCGTATCGCAGCGATTGGTATCACCCTGGTCCACATAGCTAATTGCACATCCTGTTATTATCAGGCAAAAAGCTAACAAGTAAAAAGTGGACGCTCCTGAATTTCGAGTTACTCTGCCTGTTACTTTTGGCTTTACTTTTTCTGGTTTTACCTGTCCACCTTTCATACCGGCTCCTTGTCATAATGAGCAATTAGCTATCTTTGAAGCTCAAAGTCTTTACGATGCGCTTGAAGGTGCGCTCAGCCATCTCGGCATCGCCCATAATCTGGTGCACTTCGATATCGAGCTGGTGATTGTTTGGTAACTTTGCGGTGCCGAAAATAAAACTGAGGGGGGTCTGCGGTTTTTCTATAAGTGCCCAGTCAAAAATGAGTGTATCCGTCTGTGTCTGGTCTATTTTTACAATCTGGCCTTCAACTTCAGAGGTCTTTTGCTCGAACCGCATTTGCGGTGTGGTCGTCTCGGCGGCTAAGAGATACCGGCAGCGTGCCCAGGCGGTGGGTCTGCCGGGACCGAGGGCGAAACCGCTGCTTAAAGAAAAGGCATTTCCGTGATTCTTCCATTGCTTTTCGCTTTTCCAGCCGTTGCCCGCCGGCATTGATACCGATAAACCGGCCTGAGTTAATTTTATCGGCTCCGAAAGTACAAGGGCAGACTTTGAAACGACTATAATGTGGGCGATGAGCAGCGCGACAATAAAAAGGCCCAACAGAGCTATTTTATCGCCCCCTATCTTTCTTATATCGTAGGTTTTGTCCATATATGCGGTAATAGTAATTGCCAGGCGTATTTTTTGCAAGTTTACCCCGTTTTAATGTAAAACTCCTGTTGTTTATAGCCGATTTATATATATATTTTCTAAAGAGAGGTTGATATGAATAATAAGGTGATGGTGCTGCGCGGGGACGAGCCGGAGAAAATCCTGCAAACCGCGATTGACAAAAAAGTGCCTGCCATTATGTCATATTTGTCCAAAGGCAAATGGCACGTCGCAAAGGTGCTGCTGACCGACCTTGTGGGGAACAGACTAAGTGTTGAGAGTAACGCCCCGAAGAAGAAGCAGCACCCGGTAAATATACAGGCTAATCAGCCGGTCGGCATATCGTTCAAATATGAATACGGCAAGTTTGTTTTTGATACGACTGTGGTTGCCCTTGAGCCTTCGTACGGTCCGGAGACGGACCAGGGGTGGGGCGGAATAATGATACTTGCGGTGCCGGACCGGATAGAAGTGGTCCAAAGGAGAAGCTATTACCGTGTCGATGTGCCTGAATCGCTGAAGGTAAAAGTGGTACTGTGGCATCGCGGCGGCAGGCGCCAGGCCCAAAAGCAGATACAAGATGCCGCAGAGGATGTCCACAATTATTGCCAGGGCAGGCTTGTTGACATTTCCGCCGGCGGTGCGCAGGTTGTAGTTCCATATCCAAACGAGCAGAGCAATCCGGCATCCATCAGGAATGAGTCTAACGGCAATATGTCCAGGACTTTTTGTGCGGGAGAGCTGGACTTCAAGAAAGGTCAGTTTGTTGGGATGCGATTTACACCTATGCCTTATGAAACGCCGTTAGTGATCAGCGCCCAGATTAGAAATATCCTGCCGACCGCAGACGGCAAGAGTGCCTCTCTTGGATTGCAGATTGTCGGTCTGGAAGCAAGTCCCGAAGGCCGTGAGGTTCTGGCCCGGCTTATTGGTATTGTCGAGCAGTATTATCAGATAAATCAATCCGGCGCCAGGCAGCAGGATATACAGCCGGTCCAGAACACAGTGTAATACACAGGTCAGAGCCGCCCGGATTCTCTTTATCTCTCTATAACTCCCCAGCACAAGTTAGAATATTAGGGAATCAGCATGCAGGTTATCAGTGTATCAGGAAATCAGGGTGGAGGATATCAGAGAACCAGGATACCAGAAAAAAACAAATCTCGCTGTGCATTTATACCGCGCAGTTGACCTGAAATCCTGGTAACCTGATACCCACTACCTGATACCCTGATAACCTGTTACCCTTCTTTAGGCGACGTCATCCTGGTCGGCGATTTTGCCTTTGTCAACAGTGGTCAAAGCTGAATGTGCTGCCGAGACGAGACTGTGTTTATTGCGGATTACTTTGTAGTAAAGCCATTTCACGAAGCTGCTCGCCGCAAAGCCACAGAAAATCAGCACTAAAGCCGCATACTGTATGTTCAATATAACAAATGCCAGGAGCAGCAGCGCCCTCATAAGGTACGCAAATGGCTTCTTGCCTTTTAGGTACTGATTGAGGATGTGCGGATATCGAATCCTGCTGACCATCAGCACCGCAACGCCCAGGGCCAAAAACGGCAGGGCATAAATAATTACATTCAGGCTGGGAAGTGTTTCCTGATGGAGTATTACCAGGCTGACTATTACCCCCGCGGCGGCGGGCGTCGGCAGGCCTACAAAGCTCATGTGGGCGGATTCGTCCTCCTCGTTTTCCACATTGAACCTGGCTAATCGAATGGCCGCACAGCTTATATATCCTGCCGCTGCCAGCCAGATGAAACGCTGCATAAAAGTCTCAGTGGCGGGATTAAGCCCGGCAAACTCGGCCAGCTTGGATTCAAGGACTTTCAGCATCAAAAATGCCGGCGCAACACCGAAGCTGATTATGTCGCAGAGGCTGTCGAGCTGGCCGCCAAAGCTGGAAGTGCTCTGGTGCATTCGTGCTAATCGGCCGTCGAGCATGTCGGCAATCATTGCCAGCAGTATCATATAGCCTGACATCGCAAAGTACGTTAATCCGAGCATGTGATAGGAAAAGTCATTTGTCGCAGCGAGGGCACCTTTGCCGGCAAAGACAATGGCCGCGAAACCACATACGCCGTTGAGAATAGTTATCAGCGACGGCAGGATGGCAATGTACTTTAACCTTTGCCTTCGCACCCGCCGCAGCAGACTCTTTTTGGCAGATTCGGTTTTTAATCTCGGCATTTTAAATTGACTATTTACTATTGATTATTTACTATTTTTTCAAATTACTTTGCAAAAGACGTCAGTCCTCACAATGGCAACCTACCGAAGAGTAGCAATTCACCAATACGGCTTTAGCAAGGCAATAGTTCGTTTTGAATCTTGACTGTCGTCAGACAAGTTTTGTATTTTAGCCATTTGAATCTTGACTGTCGTCAGACAAGTTTGTTTCGTATTTCGAATTTCGTATTTCGTATTTCACCAGCGGTGTCAGTCCTGCTTTTACCTTATCGCCTATTTGTACCAGGCACTTTACACCCGCCACCGGCGGGTATCGCCCGGAACCCGGCGTTGCTGGGTCACGAAGGAGCAGGTACAATTCTGTTCTGGAGCCGAATTTTATCATCCCGAATTTCTGACCGCCGGTCAATTCCCTGCCCTCCACTTTATCGCAGACAATTCGCCGGGCAATCGCCCCACTGATTTGCCGGACAATCAGTCTGTCTTGTGGGCTGTCGGTTCTGACCAGATGCAGGTCATTGGACTCATTGACCCGGCCGGACTGCGGATTCATTGCGTTTTTGTATCTGCCTTTTTTGTAGGTGATTTTTTCGACTTTTACGTTACACGGAGCGCGATTAATATGGGTGTCGAAGATGCTCAGGAAGATTCCAATTCGCAGTGCAGCTCCGTTGATGAAGTTGTCTTCCTGGATTGTCTCAATGTCGGTAACCTGTCCGTCAGCCGGTGCAAACAACAGGTTTTTATCCGAAGGACAGCGTCGCTGTGGGTCGCGGAAAAACATCAAAGACCATATCAGAATAACAGCTAACAGCCCAGCGCCAATTAGGCGAGAGCCTAAGCTCAATTGGTGCTGGGTGCCCAAAAGAAAGACAACCATTACCGCAAGTAGCGTCGCAGGGAAGATAACTACCTGCGGCCAACCATATTTTGTCAGCGGAATTCTCATATTCTCGATTCTCGATACTTGATTCTCGATTCCCGTCGAGCATCTCCCTATGGGACACCTTAGGTGGAGCATCTGGTATCCAGTATCCAGGACATGATAATCTTTGCCGGGTGTCTGGGCAATAAAATAAAAAAAGGCCGACCCTGTGGATATCGGCCTTTAAGGAGGAGGGGGGCGAAGTAGGATTTAATTTTTTATAAGTTATTTGCCCAAGGGTTTTATTTTCTTCAAAAACTGCTTGCACCTGTCAGCAACGCAGGCACCTCGTAGGAACGACCGATAACTGTCGTTCTTGTATCTTTAGACGCAGGCCAGTCCGAAAAGTTACAGAATTTTTGGGAAATTTCTCAAAATCACGTAAAAACAATGGCTCTATAACACAGATACCGCGGATTCCAAGTGATTAACACAGATAAATCTGTGAAATCTGTAATAATCGATGAAATCTGTGGAGACAAAAAAGGCCGAGCAAATTCATCCCTTCATTACGTTCAGGACAGGCCTGAGCAATATCGAAGGAACAAGCCCGGCCTATTAGTCGCCTAAGCAGTTTTCTATTGAGCTAATGATTCTCGGATTTGCTCAGCTAATTGCAGTACGCTCTCATAGGTTACACCCTCCGGAGCTTTCCCGTCGGCGCTGAGTTCTGCCATCGCTCCAAGGACCAACGTGTTGAAGTCTTCTTCTGACCTAATTTCCACCTCTTCAACCAAAGGCTCAGACACGCAAGGGCGGCTAACAGAACCTTGATCGGCAACACCAGATTTCTTGACTATGCTATAGCAGACAAAGGAACTGCGACCGGGCATTTTCGTAGGCGCAACATAGATACCCCACTCGTAGAACTTGCCCGCTTTTTGGGTATATACCAGGTGATGTCCTACGCAGGAAATATCCTCTTTTACCGGCCATGGGATTAACGAGGCAATCTGTACGGATAGTTCAGGCAATGGACCTCCTGTTTTCAAATTATTGAACGAGCGGTATTCATCGGCAGAGCCGTGCCAAACTAAAATAACACTGCCATCATTTAGCGTGAAGCCAATGCACTCATAATACCTTTGGTATGGTCCGAACTCTTTGAGTACAGCTTTCGACTCTATTGCTCCTTCCTTGGTGTTCTCCAATTCAAATCCCTTCGGAGGCTCAGTCTTGAAGCAGTCCGGTGGTGGGGTAACATTATACTCTATGCTACGTATATCTACGCTGGGGCGCCAGCAAATAGCGTCCTTCTCTGCGTTGCTCCACTCAAACGTGCGGGCGATTTTGGCTGAAGATGGTGACAACCAGATTCTCAGCCTACTATATGGAATAGACTTGCCAGGCCAAGTTCGCTGGCCTTGCCAGATATGAAACACTTCTCCGTCGATCTGCTCTTCACCAATCTTAGTGAAACCTTCGATCTCATCGGGCCTGAGGTGATATGGGCTAAGACGCCATGAATCAAAAACTTGCAGCCTGTGTAATTGCAGACGCTGTTCGAGGGGACTGAGCTTGATGAAGCGAACGCTGGGCTGGCCGGCACTTTGGGCGATCCTCATGATGTACTGACCATCCGAGACAGCCATGAAATAAAGAGGTTGGATATGGTCTGACCCCCAGAAGCCCCCGGACGTCGCGGGCCTCCAACTTCTAAAGCAACCGTTTTGCTTATCAGCCCATTCTTCAAAGGGGAACATCTTTCTCTCGTGGTCATTGCGATTCTCATTTTTGTCAAAGAATATCGAACCCGTTATGTGAACGGTATTAGCGTTTCTGTATACCTTTAAAGCCTCGGTGATACCATATACTGGGGTCGTACCGTCACCAGTGAAATAATATATACCAATCCCAATAACAATCACTATCATCACTGCGGCGGCTAATTTGGTTATTGTGCTTTTCATTATTATGCTCCTTATATTCGGCCCGGCTAAGGCCGATTTTGTTTTCCTTGAATCTTCTTGTGCATTTATAACATCAGTGAGAATTCTCTCACGCATTTCGGCGCTTGCGGCAAAATTCAACTTCTTCCCAATCGCTTCTTCGATATCATTTGTAAGTTTCATTTTTCCACCTCACCATTTAACAGTGAACGCAGTTTGTCCAAACCGTACCGGTACCGGCCTTGAATCGTATTGATTGAAACACCTTGCAGTCTGGCAATTTCTTTGAATTTCATTTCGCCTTTTAGGCGCAGGATTATCACTTCTCGCTGCAGGCCTGGAAGCTGAGCTACGGCATCATTCAATCGCTGAGATTCTTCGCTGTATATGACCGATTGGTCCGGCTCAATTACCTTTGAGCTTATCAAATCGTTTTTATTCGGCCTTATGGACTGCCGCTGTTTTGTTCGGATTCGGTCCCGTGCACGATTGACGACGCAGGTTGCCAGATAGCTTTTAAGGCTTCCACGCAGCTTGAAGTTTTCTGTGGATTTTGCAAAGGAAACGAAAACATCGTGCACAACGTCCTCGGCCGCGCCGGCATCATTTAAAAGAGCCATCGCTAACGTCAGCAAATTGTTGAGATACCAAGTCACATCTTTTTCTACATACAACTGTAATATGTTTGCTGTTCAGCACTACAATAGATGGCTGCATTATCAACAAATAAATTGCAGTAGGTATATTGCAAACAAGTGGGGATCTACAAAAATAGGAAAAGTAATGGACCAATGTTTATATCCCGGAGGAACGTTTATGAATACTGTCA
>CAYTND010000053.1:0-10071 GCA_964438965.1 uncultured Pirellulales bacterium | reverse complement strand
CTCATTTTACCGCGCTTTTTGACGCATTTTTCTTGCCTATGTCGCCCAAGCTCCACACATTAACACGCCAGCCCCCATTTTTGACCCAAAAACAAGGATTCACATCTAAAATCAGAAAAAAAACCGAAAAATCCCCAATTTCCTCCAATTTTTGAAAAGTTAAATCTCAATTTTTGGTAAGTTGGGCTATTTTTTCCTCCGATTCGCCTAACCGTTGGATGAGCACTTCGCGGATGTGCAGTTCCGCGGGTCTGGAACCCTGCTGCTTCGATTTGCGAAGCAAATCAGCGGGGCGTCCCTCAATATACAGCCCGATTTTCCCTTTCGCAGGCCCAGTCACCCGGACAACGCCGATTTCCTCTCCATTGAGCCAGACCTGGATTCTATCGCCCTCGACCTTGACCGAGAGAGTATTCCAGCCCTCGCGGTCCACAAGGTCTTCGCGCAGGTTCACCAGAGCCAGCCCCTTTCCCTGCACACAAACGCTGCCGGTAAAGGCTATGGGCTTTGGCTTCTCGAATATCTCAATCCGCGCCCCTTGCTCTGAGCCTTGTTCCGAGTTTGCACCTCGCAGCCAGATTCCAGCGTGGATGGGCCACGTGGCTTGGAACGTTACCGCCAGCAGGTAGTCCTCATACTCAGCCTTGGTCCAAAGAACGCCGCCTTTGCCGTTTGTCCCGGGTCTCGCAATGATTCGACCACGCTTAACTGTCCAGGAAGCGTTGCCCGAAGGCTGCCAGCCGGCAAGGTCACGGCCGTTGAAGGCAGCAATCCATTCGGCAGCTTGCTCATCCTCGGATGGGTTTATCGGTTTGGTGATGTTGTGTGTACCGTGGCAGTCCGTGCAGACTGAATCACGTGAAACGGCCCGTCCGTTCGGGCGCATTCGGCCGCGCCATTTCTCGAAAAAGTCCTCCACCGCCACAGGGTCATGGTTCGCAAGACCATAAACACTGCGTTCTGCGCCCGGCTTGTGGCATGTCGGATTCGAACACATCTTATTTACCTCTGCCCGGCCGAACAGAAGGTCGGGCTTGGTCATCAACATCTCATCGTGCATGTGCTCGGTCGATAGGCCGTGACATTCGTCACAGGTAACATCCATATCCAGGTGACTTGTCGTAAGCTCCTCGGTCTTCATATCGGGATGACAAACGTAACACTTGCTGTTCCCACCCGGTTTTTCAGCCTGCGACTCATCCGCAAAACAAACAGTGAACACACATACAAAAGCTGCAAAAACAAGTATCCCCCCCACAAGATATAAATTAGTTCGATTATTCAAGCGCACTGGTTTTCTCCTTGTATTAGACCAAAGTAAACTACTACTGCCTGAAGGCGGTAGCTTGTAAGACGGGCTGTAAGCCCGCTAAAGCCAAGAAAATCCGAAGCACGAAATCCGAAATTCGAAACAATATCGAATGTTCGAAATACAAATTCTCAAAACGAAAACAACTTAACAGATGAGACACTGTTTTGAATTTTCGTAATTCGGATTTTGAATCTTGACTGTCGTCAGACAAGTTTGTTTCGTATTTCGATATTCGAATTTAGAGTTTATAATATTGAAGTCTTCGCCTGAAGACGAGGGATTTTCTCCTATTCCCCGAATGGGGCATTAAAGCGGCCCCGCTGCTCCGCTTTGCTCAGCATGACAATAAGAGCAAACATTCATTTTGTTAGAAGCTTTAAACGACTTCCCAGTCGCGCAGCCACTCGTATTCCTTAGGCAGATTGGCCCACTGCTGCTCGGTAATATCCATCAGCCATTCCTTATCCGCCGCCGACATTCCAAGCGAACGCGTGTACGAGGCGCGAGCGGCGTTCTCAACTTCATAGACCGTTGATAACCCCGGCACTGCGGCCGTGATGGCTTCATTCGCAAGGATGCACTGAAGCGTCAGCCGAGCTAAGTCATTCTCCGTCTTACTGCCTACGCCCATTACCGGGAACTTGACTTTGCCGTCGCTGTCCTTGAAGAGACTGCCGCCGAAGTATGGCTTAATCGTAACGATCCCAACATCCCGCTTGAGAACAACCTCGAATATACTCTGCGTCTGGTCGGACCCATGACCCGGATTGACCTCTTCGATATTACCGGCTACCGGAGATTGGCCTTTTACCTTAGTCTTAGCGCTGCAGGGGAAGATTATCATCTCGAATTCAGAGTACTTGTTTAGAACATTCTCGAACCAGGGACGGCAATGACAACTCATACCCAGATGCCGAACCTTGCCGGCTTTATGCAGCTTCTGGAAGGTCTCTATCAAGACTTCAACTTCAGGGTCGGTATTGAGCTGGTTTGTCCCGAGTTTTCCCGCCATTTTGGCCTGGGGACGCCAGATGTCGAGGTAGTCGGTCTTCAGCAGTCGCAGGCATGTTTCGACGTTGAAGGTCTGGTCCTTAACGTTACAGCGATCGGACCCGCGTGGGCCGAGGTTGTGGATATCGGCACCGACGTACATCTTATCGCGGCGACCCTTAAGGGCCACACCATAGCACAAACACTCAGCAGCGGTGGTGATGTCCAGGTAGTTAATGCCGGAATCGATGGAGGCACTCATAACATCGGTGCGGTTCTTAGCAACGTCATCCGGCACTTCTTCGTTGGCGAAGTGGTCCCAGTATCGGCCGGCGTTGCGATTCTTCCAGTGCCCACCCAGACTGACCTCGGATACCATCAGGTTCGTTTTGCCTAATCGGCGGTAGGTCATCTTCGGATGAAAATTCAGAATCTTCGATGTGTGGACAAACTTGCTTGCAGCCTGTCCTTCATTAGCCAGCGCACCGGCGATTGTCCCCGCAGCCACAAGAGAAGTATTACGCATGAAATCTCTTCGTGAAAGCTTATCGTTTTTCATAGATTCTCCTTTCTAATTCGAGCTGGTTTTGGCGTTATTCGTTAAACTGAATCGAAGTTTTGCCAGAAACCAACTCTGAGGTTAAATAACCATAATTCAGTGCCTTATATGATTACACAATCGCGTGGAAATGTCAACCTTATTTCCCGCGTTTTTTTGGGTCGTGTTTCTGTGAGGTAAAAATTAGATAAAGAGTTAATCCAACACAGCCTTTTGCTAAAACTTTCTAAAAAAATCCTTGCAAAAGCAGTAAGTTTTGTATTAGAATACGAGTAACGAGGAAATTTTATTGGAGGATATTCAAATGAAAAAGGAAAGAAACACCATTTCGTTTGCGCTATTTGCACTGTTCGTCTTATCTTGTCCTGCCAAAAGCATAGCCCAAAATATTCCACCTATAGCAGATGCCGGGTTGTCTCGATATGCAGCGACGGATCCTGTGCAACTCGATGGGACCGGCTCCTTTGACCCGGACAATTCCGGCCTGTTGAGCTATACCTGGCGGCAAATAGCCGGACCATCCGTCGTCATTATAGATGCAAACACCGCTACACCTACCATCGGTGGGTCTATCCAAACAGTCACAGGTAGAAGTGGGCTGCCTAGGACTACGATAGGCGGTTTTACCCAGACAGATGAGATTCAAGAATGCGAGTTTGAACTGGTGGTCAGCGATGGCGAGCTGACAAGCATGTCCGATACCATTAAAGTCATCATCGTACCGGATTTTGGTGCCAACACATTGCAGCAGGAAAATCCTCCATTCGATCCCAACAAGCCAACAGTAATTTATTTTGGCGGGGGAAATTGTGTGACCGGCAGCGGGTCTTGGGGCAGTACAGCTTGGGCCGAAAAAGCAAATATAATAAGCTTTAATTATGGGCCTGATAGCGCCGGGGGTGCGCGTACCTATTACAAATATGGCGATATGATTATCGTGTATCTGTCATCGGTTGCGCCAGACTACAAACAACGGATTCAGACTTCGGGCTGGAGCACCGGTGGACAGCCCGCTATAGATGTGGGCATACATTTGAACCTGATTTACGCAGATGCACGATATGCCGTCAACCATGTTACTTTCTATGATGCGACTCCGTTTTGTCGAAGTTATTCTGCAAGTATTAGGACCTTTCTTGCCAGTTCGGTTGATGGTGAACAGTGTTGGGTGGATAATTACGTAGGCACCCAGCCGAGCTTTCACCCCAATATATTAAACGTGGGATCTTCACTGTCTCATGCGGGCGTTCGAAATTGGTATCGGAATTCTCTTACAGGTAACAATATGAATGAGTTCGACAATGGTGTTGTTGCCGGCGCATATTGGTCTGTTATTGGCCCGGGCAAGAACCTCCAGCTTGCATCAACACCGGATGCGCAAACCTATAAATTCAAATGGTACGGTTCGGCTTCTTCCGGCTATATGGATTTTTATGACGAGACCAATTGCCCGGGCAGGCTGCCGGAACCCGTTACGCTTGTTGGTCCCGAAGATGGTGCCCTCGTAGATGCCAATGGAGCGGTATTAAGTTGCAAAGAAAGTGAAAACACTGTTGGCTATAAGCTTCTATTTGGCTCCGACCCGTATCGCGTTATGGATTATGGTATCATCTCTGAGACTCCCAGCCCGCCAACTGAAGTTATAACTACGTTTCCTTTTGAGGAAACCTGGTGGACGGTGAAAGTTCGCGACCGATATGGCTCCACCATTTACACCGACCCCATCCGCATCAATGCTGAAAACGTAACACCACCGGTACAAAAAATGATTGAGAATGTAACTATCGGGAAAGGATACAGTTCTATCCAGGATGCCATCGATGAGGCCGAGCCTGGCGATGAGATAGTAATAGGCGCGGCAACCTATCAATATCTCGAAAAAATCAATTTCAAAGGCAAGAACCTGACAGTCAGATCAACAGACCCCAACGACCCAGCCATCGTGGCGGCTACAGTTATCAACGGCGGTGATCAGGGCTCGGTGGTAACTTTTTCCGGCGGTGAAGAGGCAAACTGCGTGCTTTCCGGTTTTACCATTACCGGAGGAAACACGGGCATCTATTGTTATGGTGCATCCCCAACGATTGCC
The DNA here is from genome assembly GCA_964438965.1 of uncultured Pirellulales bacterium. Lineage (GTDB taxonomy): Bacteria > Planctomycetota > Phycisphaerae > Sedimentisphaerales > Anaerobacaceae > NIOZ-UU13. The sequence goes on along the minus strand of CAYTND010000053.1, from coordinate 5,121 downwards.
AATTGTACTATTGCCGAGAGTAGAGCTGTCGCAATTGAATTGTGGTTGGGCAGTGACCCAACAATCATCAACTGCACTATCATCGGGGATGTAATAGTCAGACCAATCGTTGAAAATCTAACCACCGGGGAAAAATACAATTACATTCAGGATGCCATTGACTTTGCCTCAGCCGGCGATGAGATAGTGGTCAGCGAGGGAATCTCTGGGGAGAACATCAATTTCAAAGGCAAAAACCTGATGCTCAGATCAACCGACCCCAACGACCCGGCCATTGTCGCGGCTACCATTATCACAGGGAATGGTAATGAGAACCTGGTAACTTTTTCCAGCGGTGAAGATGCAAACTGTGTCCTTGCCGGTTTTACGATTACGGATGCAAACAACGGTATTTATTGTTCTGGAGCGTCTCCCACGATTACTAATTGCAGCATTGCCGGTAACGCTGGTGCTGGTATCGAATTATGGGGAAGTAATCCGACAATCACCGACTGCACTATTGCCGACAACGGAGCCGTTGGCATCTACTGTGAGCAGAGCGAAGCAGCAATCATCAACTGCAGCATTGCAGGAAATAGTGGTGCTGGAATCGAGTTGTACTACGGCAGTAATCCAACAATTATCAATTGCTGTATTACCGCTAACGCTGGTTCTGGTATTGAGATGTTGGTATATAAGAGCGGGCGGGGTACCATCTTCAACTATCCCATAATCACGAACTGCACTATTGCCGGCAATTTGCAACATGGTATTTCAGGCGGCATCCCGACAGTCAAGAACTCTATCATCTGGGATAATTCGCCTCTACAAATTGCAGACACCCAGGGATCAGTTACCTATAGCAATATTCAAGGCGGCTGGCCGGGAGAAGGCAACATTGATACCGACCCGTTGTTCGCAGATCAAAGTAATGGCGATTATCATTTGAAGTCTCAGGCTGGCCGATGGAACCCAGACAGCCAAAGCTGGATTATAGATGAGGTAACAAGTCCGTGTATCGATGCAGGAGATCCAAGTAGTCCAGTTGGTTTAGAGCCATTGCCCAATGGCGGCATAATCAATATGGGAGCTTATGGCGGCACCGCCGAGGCGAGCAAAAGCCCTGCAAACTGAAAACTATTGGCTGAGGAGAGAGCGAAGAGCAGAGGATGAAAAGAATATCGAAGTCAGAAGTTGAGATTGCCGCGCTCGGAGTGACTTTTTCGTATTGCGTATTGCGTATCAAGAAAACCCCCAGTATAAGAGATAAGCCATCAATTTATTGATGGTCTGAATATAACGCCAAATAAATTTGCGGACGAAATATTTAGCGACTTCCTCCTTCCAGAAAAAACCTGCCTTTTCAAATTAGTATTGTTAATATAGTCCGCCATGTACGCATTTGTATCCATAATAATATCGTTGGCTGTGCTGGTAACGCTGCTGCGTCTGAAGGTCAAAATCGGCGCGGCTATGGTGATTTCGGCCTGTCTGTCGGCGCTGCTGTTGGGTGTTTGGCCAACGGACGCCGGGCGGACATTGGTTGAGGAATGGCAAAGCCTGCCGTTGACGCGGACCACGGGCTATCTTTTCGTGTCGCTGACGGCTCTGCTGCTGTTAGTCAATGTCATCGGTGCGGCGATGGAAGATATCGGCCTTTCTCAGCGATTAGTACCGGCGATGCAGGGGCTGTTCAAGAGCCGCAGGTTTGCGTTAGCACTTATACCGCTGATGATGGGAATGCTGCCCACGCCCGGCGGCATCATGCTCTCGGCACCGATGGTGCGCGAGGCGGGCGATAAAATCGGGGTCGAGCGCAGCCGGCTGGCCGCCATTAACTTCCTGTTCCGGCATCAATGGGAACCGGTTTGGCCGCTTTTTCCGGTGGTGCCTCTTATTCAAAGCATGCTTGGTATCTCAGCCTTGAGACTCTTTTGCTACCACATTATGTTGACCGGTGCGGGTATCTTAGGCGGTATCATTGTCCTGCTGATGTTTGGCATACCGCCGAAACGTCCCGAACACCAGCAGGTCAAGCGCCACATAAGCCATCACCTGTGTGATTTCCTGCACGCCTTTTGGCCTATCGCGTTTACCGCGGTTTTATTTATTGCCTTTGACTTGCCGCCGGCGGTCGGTATCTTTTTGGCCATCATCGGATTGCTGACGATACACAAAGTTCCCTTTAAGCGATGGGGGTCCGTTTTCAAGGCCGCCCGCGAACCGGACATGGTACTGCTTATTTTCGGCGCGCTGTTTTTTAAGCTCAACCTCGAGGCCAGCGGCGCCATCGGCAGCGTCGTGGAATTTCTCACAAGCGCCCATGTACCGCCGGGCTTGCTGCTGTTCGGCCTGCCGATGCTGGTCGTCTTCACGACAGGAGTAACTATGCCGACCGTAGCGATTACCTATCCGTTCCTTATCGCCTTTATCGGCACCGGCTCCGAGGCCAAGATGGGGCTCGAAGTATTGGCTTTTTCCGGGTTGCTTTTCGGCCTTTGGCTCACACCCGTCCACCTCTGCCTGGCCCTCTCGGCGAGTTACTTTCAAACGTCGCTGCTCAAAATCGTCTTTAAATTGCTGCTGTTTCCGGCCGCGGGTGTCGCTATTACAGGCATACTGATGGCTGTCTTCTGTAGCTAAACAGGTAACTGTGTTGCCGTTCCACACCAAAAACAATCAAGGCAAAAAGCCAGGGCTATTAATTAGTTGGTGTATAGCCTAATTTTCCCCAGCAGCCCCTCTGCATCCTGTACAGATCCTGATAACCTGAGTATGTCGATGGCGCCCAGCTGGTATTGGGCCCCGTGTTTTCCTCGTCTCTTGCATGCTTTATCGTATCGGTACCCTTCCACTTCCAGTGGTCGGCGTGCCCATCTGCGAATGAAAGGGTCGTCCCGTCCCCGTGCCGGACCGGAGGGCTGTCAAACCATGTCTCTCGTAGATACCAGACAGCGTAGGCATCCGAAGTCATTCTTCCTTCGTCAATAAAAACGAGTCTGAGGGCAGGCGACGGATTGGTAATTTCGCTCATATTCTTTACGTGCGCGCCGCGTACTCCCTGGACCCATGTATGGTTAACGGCGTTCATGGAGAACATGATAGCGTATGTCAGCGGCTGTGGTAGGCCATTGTCGAGGCGCCTCCCAGTCGGGCACTTGTAAATATCGACATTCTTTATATAAGGCCACAAGGCGCCGTCTATAATCCCTTGAGTCTGAACGTCCGGGTCTGTGGTACTATACGCGTCGATCCATGCCAGCTCACCTGCGTGTTTGCCCCAGCCCGTAGTGGCATTACTATAGCCTATGGCGCCGTTGACGAGCTTCCCGTCGTTTTCATCGGCATACATAATCCATGCAAGTCCCATCTGCTTGAGATTGCCAAGGCAGACCATGCGCTTGCCCTGCTCTCTGGCGCGGTTCAGTGCCGGCATCAATATAGCCATCAGCACCGCGATAATGGCGATTACCACTAAGAGTTCTATTAACGTAAATCCTCTTCGTTTACCCATAATGATACTCCTTAACTTACCCTCGATATTTCGCTGCCCGGCTGTGAGATGCTAAACCCAACCTTGTATTCTTTATCAGCTTTGTCTTACCTGGCGGTATATTATACCTTAAATCTGATCTTTTTGCAATTTTTAAACCCAGATATTGATTATTTATTATTCATCATTTGGGTTGAGATTCTTCGTCTCCGCCCGATTCACGCCCTAAACTCACCTCCACTCATCTCCGCATCCACCCATCAACTTAGTCACGAGCCACGAGCGACGAGCCGCGATTCACGCTCTAATGATGTCGGTTATTTTCATCAGGCGGCTGATATTGTCGCGTTCGGCTTCTGCTAATTTGTCGTAAATGAACCTTATGGTCTCGTGAAGTTCGGGAATGACAACGTGCTCCAATACATTTACCCTTCGGCGGGTCATCTGAAGCTCGACGGCAAGTAAGCGGGCCTGCTTTTCCTTCTCAGCCAACTCAATCAAATTATCGAAAGCCCTCTCCAAAGCTAACAATGCAACGTCCATCTCGCCGGATGTGGTTGCAAAGCCATAGCAGATAATTTCACCCTCCATTTCCTTACTCAGGTGCGGCACCTTTACATTCATTATATTGGCGAACTTAACGGCCAAGCTGAACTTTTTCGTGGGGACCTCAAGAGCGGCTTTAGTGGCTTCCGGCTCCATCGTCGCACGTGCTAACATAAACCGGCGGCACGTTTCCAGTAATTCAGCTTCAACTCGTTTGCGCAATGGCTGAATCTCTCTGGCAATTTGAATTAACTGGCGGGAAATCTCATCTCTCTTTTCACTGAGCAGACGGTGCCCGCGACTGGCAAGCGCCACCCGCTTACGCAGTCTCAATAGCTCCATTCGTGTCGCATTAACGTTAGCTAACATACCTACCTCGTACCTCCACACACTCACGTGTGTGGTATCCATTCCCCACACGTAAGTGCGGGGTTTTACGTTTTGCGGAACTTTGGCATATACTTTTCTATAAGCTGGACGTCGATACGCTTTAGCTCAGAGTTCTCGAACATACTGAGCAGCTCCCAGCCGAGGTCGAGAGTCGTTTCAATCGAGCGATTTTCATAATAGTCCTGCGAAACGTACCTGGCCTCAAATTTATTAGCAAATTCCATATACTTTTTATCTTCTTCCGAGAGTGCGGCCTCGCCCATAATGGTTGCCAGCTCCTGGCATTCTTTGCCGCGGGCGTAGGCAGCGTAAAGCTGGTTGTAAAGGTCGGCGTGGTCTTCGCGAGTTTTGCCCTCGCCGATGCCCTTATCTTTAAGTCGCGACAGGCTCGGCAAGACGTCAACCGGCGGTGAGACGGCCTTTCTGTGTAACGGGCGGGACAGGATTATCTGGCCCTCGGTAATATAGCCGGTCAGGTCAGGCACCGGATGGGTCTTGTCATCCTCAGGCATTGTTAATACCGGCACCATTGTAATCGAACCTTTTTTGCCTTTGATTCTGCCGGCCCTTTCATAGACGGTCGCCAGGTCCGTATAGAGATAACCCGGATACCCTCGTCGGCCTGGGACCTCTTTTCTGGCTGCGCTGATTTCACGAAGCGCCTCGCAGTAGTTGGTCATATCATGTAAGATTACCAGCACGTGCATATCCAG
>CAYTND010000052.1:0-10076 GCA_964438965.1 uncultured Pirellulales bacterium | reverse complement strand
CAGCCATCGCTGAATCTGACCTGATTACGGAAACACTAAGCTCCGTCGCCGAATCCACGGAAACTATCTCATACGCTCCGTCCAGCGTCCCATCTGCAGATTGCAGATATACAACGCCGCCTGCCGAGACCTGCGCACTTACAAAGTCTGCACCACTTGCGGTAAACGTCGTCCCGCTAAGCGTTCCGCCTGTCCCCGTCGCCAACACCTGCTGTGGCAGATGCAATTCTCCGAACAGTATCGGCTCGTATTTCAAAATATCTGCATCGTTTGAGAAACTAACCATTTCCTTTGGCTCCCTTCCGGTTAACAGGGCTGGGCAGGTGCCCAAAGAGTGTTTACCCTTTGGGCACCTTCGCCCGCACACATTATGATGCGTCTGCTACACCCCCGCAATTTAGCTGGTACTCAGATCGCGAATAAGACCGTGTGCCGCTTCGTTCCTGAGCTCCACGGTATATTCGCCAATCAACTCACCGCACTCATAGTCACCGCCGCTTGCCAACGGCTTGAAATAGAAGCTTCGCCCCGCTAACGGCAGCACATTGATACGGGACGAATCCAGCAGCAGTGCCGCATCCTGTGGCATCCATCGCGTGGTAACAATTCTGCAAACACCGAAATCACTCTCGTAAATGCTAATCATATCGGTGAAGGTGGTATCGTTGGCTCCGTAGGTTCGGCTGCCGGCTGAAAAAGCATTTATCTTGCGCTTCTGAAAACCGCCGACAACAATCAGGTCAACATTGCCGTTGCTGCTGTCCCAAATTTGCCTGAGCACGTAATTAATCTTGTCCTCGTCAAGACCGGTGCCCGTAGGAAACCCGGTATCGCCGGTATGGAAAACATTAGTTGACAGGTGCTGAATAACGCCCTTCATTGACCTTCTTACCGAACTGCTGCCTTCAGGATTGCTCGCCGGCTCACCGCTGTTGACAACCGTATTTTCCAGGTCGCGAATCAGTTCCCGCAGCCGTTCCTGTTTTTGGTAATCCATCTCATCAGCTAAACCCAACTGGCTCGCGGCCATATCCGTCCCGCTCACTTCTACCGTAGCAGTAAATATCTGCGTGTAGTTGCCGTACCTGCTGCGGTTAGTAAATCTCGCATTGGGCTTGTCCGCTCCTTCAAGAGCAGCATTTCCGAGAATGTTTATCACCTGATTGTCGGCTAACGCTTCTGCCGTAGTGCCCGCATAACCGCGAACCACCGTCAGCGTATTGCTGTTGATGCCGGTTACCAACATCAATTCCTCGCTGCCTTCCACCTGAATCTGGTCACCCACGCGGAACCTGCTGCCATTGTCAACTACAAAGTCGGTGTCGGTACTCGGGTCGGTATAGGTACTGTCGTTGATAGCATCTTTGTTAGGCAGAAGTTCATCTTCAAGCCACTCATGATGTGTACTCATCGCCTCTCTCATCGGGTCACCCAAAGCATCCAGCAAAGGCGCCTCATAAGGCGAAATTATCCCTATCAAATCCGATACATCCTCAGCCAGTTCGGCTAAAGTTGTACCCGCTGAATAAGTTGCTTTTCCTGTAAAAGCCATCTTTTGATTCTCCTTTTTTAGTTAGTAGTTATCCGTTCGTAGTTTTTAGTCTATGAACTACGAACTATGAACTCAGATAAAATTTCTTCGCAGTTTCAAATACTCCTGCAAATCTGTTCGGTTACCTGTCGTTGCCGCCTTCTTCGCTGCTCTTTCGAGAACTGTTTGATTGTTTGTCATTCGCTCCTTAGCCCCTGCTGTCTTTTTCGCTGTTACAGCTCCACTGACGCTGCCGAACAGATATTGCTTTTCCTTTTTCAACCGCTCAATTACGCCGTCCAAATCCGCTTCCGTTTGGCCTTCCATTCTGGCTTTGGCAAGCAACACAGCCGTTTCCAAATCGACAGTCCCCGCAGCAGTTAATTTGCGAGTCAGATTCTGTTCGGCCTGGAGGTTGCTTAGTTGCTCAGACGTTTTTGTTACTTGCGATTTTGCCTCCACCAACTGCTCAGTCAAAGCTTCGACCTTTTTTTCAGCACTCTGTGCCCTCTTTCGATAGCGGATTGACTCAACTACCGGAACAAGTTTCATGTTGTCATTCTCACTTGCTCCTGTTATGTCTTCTGACAAAACCTCTTGTGTCTCAATCGGACTCATAGAACCTCCTTCTTTGTTCATAGACCATGAACAACCAACTATGAACTATGAACTCTCATAACCTAATTCTCTGAGCACCTGCTCAGTTGGAACACCCAACTCTTTTTTAATCTGGGCTTCTTTTAGTTTCTCCATCACATTCTCTGGCAGTGGGCTTGGAAAAACGATATCGACCTCTCTGTCCACCTCGGAACTCTTATAGATATTAGCCGTATCGAGTATCGCCAGAACCATCCTGCAGATTCTTTTGAGCCCCTCGCTGTAACTAAATCTCTTTCGTTCGTTCCTTGAGAGCATCCCCATAAGCGTTAGTCGAAGGGCCACCGCGCTTGTAAGATTGCCGAGCTTGTTCTTCAAAACCCCGGCCACTACCGGTGTTACACCACTGGCCTTGTCCAGTGCCTCTCTGATTTCAGCAATGTGCATACCCTCGCTTGGCGTCGCCGCATCTCCGCCGAACTCTTCGATAGTCGCCTCCGGATTGTCGGTGTACCACATCCTGCCGGGCGAAATGGGCTTATCCTCAAAGCCCTCTATCCCTTTGCCCAGATACATCTTGAACGACTGGAACGTAATCCTGCTCGCCCTGTCGCTCAATCTGGTATTAAGCTCGTCCTGCAGCGGTATCAACGGCTCGACATCGCTTAGTCCCTCATAGTAGTATGGCTGAGCAATATTCTGGATATGCACCACCGGCAGAAAACCCCACGGCAATTGGGCTTGCCCAACAAGCTGCTTATCTTCATATCTTTGCCAGCTAACAGCAGAAGTAATCTCCGTCACCGCAACTATTTGCCGACTATTACTGCTTCGTTTGCCCCCGGATAATATTCTTGATAGAAACGAGCTTTTCTTACTCAATGCGTTTTTCTTCTGGTAGAAGTGCTGCACGTAATATCTTGTCTTTTTATAGTCGTTTTCATCCAGGACAGGTAGTGCTCTCGGTGCTTCAATCAGCTCCAGGCCGATTGTCTGTGTCAATTGCAGCACATCTTCGAGGGGCCCCGCTTTGCGGGAACCCCGTGAGAGGGTTTGGGAGGAAGAGGAAATGCGTTCGATGATTTCTTCGCCAGGCCTGACGAAACAATCGACAAAACCATAAACACTTCCGAGCACCGCCATATCCTGGAAAAATCCGATAGCGCCGTTGGCCGCAAACAGTGCCTTTAATATCGCCTCAATTTCTGCACTTTTTTGGCCATCCGGTGATTTCGAAACAAAACTAATCGGCTTGCCGAACAGAAAATCCACCGTTGCATTTATCCGCCACGCGATATCGTTCTCGATTACCACTTCTTTTCGCTGCACCTCGCGGGCACTCCTTGCGCCGAAGACACCTACCTGCCCACTATGTACAAGCCCTGTTATTCTCACAGGAAGTCCATACTCTTGCGCCTGCACGTAGCACCGCCCTGATTCATTGATCTTTCTGCAAGCACCGGTGCTGTGTATTTCCATCCTGGGGTTTGCGTAATATTCCCACAACTTCTCAAAGTGTCCTCGAACATCGACCGACTGTTCATCAACGAGCCACTCAATATAGTCGGCCTCAAGTTGTTCATCTTGAAAGATATCAAGTTCAAATCCCATACTTAGAACTCCGTTTTTTGGTTGCTGGTTAAATGGTCAAATAATTACGAATTACTATTTGCCATTAACCAATTGCCGTCTTCCAACTACGAGTTGCAAATCACTGCTTCTATAATTAGAGCTACCTGCACGTTTGATACGAAAATTGCAGAATTTTTAAAGGGAGCTTTTTTCGTAAGTGCTTTTGTAAAAATGAATAAAAAAATATTTAAAAAATCTGATTTTTGTTTTCAGGTATCAGCGTTTTTGGTTGATTTTTCGCTAAATTCTTACCCATCTTAACGCAAAATACCGAACACCAAGCGTGTGAATAATCAATAATATTGTCATCCCCACGAAAGCGGGGACATTAACCAATAATCAATTGAGAGGGGTACCATCGTTTTTGATTGAAAAATTAGCCAAAAAGCGAGTAAAAGCAGTCCATAAATACATAGACGTTTTTTGGGGTTTTGTCTATAATTATGTAGACTCATGTGCCGATATAGTCTATAAATCTGTAGACTGCACATAGAGATGATGTTCGAATTTCATAGGTGTAAACATGAAAGCAAAACATAAAAAACTTGCCAGGGAACAATTAGATGCCACGTTAAAGCGTTTTGAGCCACTAAAAACACTGGTTCCACCTGGAAAGGGTTGGATCCGTGCTATACGTAATGCGCTTGGTATGACAGGAGAACAGCTTGCGATACGTTTAAATGTCAATAAACAACGTGTTTCGCGTATTGAGCAAGACGAAAAACTTGGAAAAGTCAGACTTGAGACACTAAGAAATGTAGCGGAGGCGATGGACTGTATATTTGTTTACGCTTTTGTACCCAGAGACAGCCTGGAACAAACGGTAAGAAACCAGGCTAAATTAGTAGCCCAAAAACGCGCGGCTCGTAGTAATCAAATGATGCGATTGGAAAAACAGGAACTCAGTAACAGTGAAAAAGAAAAATCGCTAAAAGATCTAATCGTGGATATTACTAATACAATGCCAAAATCACTATGGGATGAAAAATGATTGAGCTTGACTATCCGGAAGGCGCAACACCAATAAATGCAGATGAAATAGAAGGACTTTTGCTTACCCACATCACCACACGAGCCGAACTCGACAGATGGGAACAGGATAATATCAATGAAGCTTTGACGTGGATAGAAGAGCGTAAACCAAAGGATGTCCTGAACGAATCTTTTATGAAGTTATTGCACAGTAAAATGTTCTGTAATGTATGGAAGTGGGCGGGGACGTTTAGACAAAGCGAGAAAAGTATTGGTGTCTCTTGGTACAGGATTTCTATCGAGCTGAGAAAATTATGTGATGATATTAAATACTGGATCGAGAATAAAACTTTCTCGGAGGATGAAATAGCAGTTCGGTTTCACCATCGGCTGGTATCCATACATTTATTTCCCAATGGTAATGGTAGACATGCCAGATTAATAGCCGATGTTCTTTTGGAAAATATTTTAAGCAGACCTCCTTTTACATGGGGAAATGCCAATCTCGTAAAATCCAGCGATGACAGAAAGAGATATGTCGAGTCACTAATCGCTGCCGACGGGGGAGAATATAAGCATCTATTAGAATTTGTAAGATCATAATTTTTAGTAGGTAGGATAGGCTTCTTGCCCATGCTGTTTTTTATTCACGAGCATCAAGCATCGAGATTCTTACTCGGTATCTTCTTTCTGTAACAGCTCGATAATCTCAGCTTTTGTGGGGAGTGCCTCGATCGAACCGAACTTTGTGCAGGCCAAAGCCCCTGCCGCAGAAGCGAATTCGACCGCTCCTCTCACATCGTTCTTTACAGCGTAGTAAGCAGCAAGCGCACCTGCAAATGCATCACCTCTGCCGGTCTGGTCTACGAGTTCCACCTCAAAGGCCGGAATCTGGTCAGCGCCGTTTCTGTCAACGATTATACAACCACGCCTACCCATCGTTATAATAGCAGAGTTAACACCGCGAGCCACTAAGTCGGAGCCAATCAGTTTGGCGGTACGAATATTAGCTGCCAAATGGTCGGTTATCTCTGCTGCCTCATAAAGATTAGGAATCAGAATATCGACTGAAAAGTACTCAATAGGCAGGACGCTGCTTTCTTGGCCTTGTTGCTCTATCGGTCTTGCAGGATTAAGAATGACCTTTGTGCCGTGCACCTTCGCATAACGAACGGCGGTTACAATTGCTTCCTGTGGCAATCGGCCGTGAATCAAGCAAACATCAGCCTCGGAGATAATCTGTTCAGCAGCGTCAATGTCCCCAGGATGTAAAGCGCTGTTGGCACCACTGTAGTAACAGGCAGCGTTTTCACCTTCGGAATTGACCAGTGTAACAACCACGCCCGTGTTTTTGGCCTCGGCGGTATAAACAAAATCGGTATTGACATTGAACTCAGCTATACTTTCCTTAGCCATCTGAGCAAATGGATCGCCGCCGACTTTACTGATAAGATGCACATCGCAGCCACACAACGCAGATTCCACAGCCTGATTCGGTCCTGGACCGGTGGTTGTGTATGAAAGAGCAGAACCGACGACGCTCTGTCCGGGTGATGGGATTTGGCCGCACCTTATATCCATATCAACATAGGTGCCGCCAATTACAACTACCTCAGGGCTTCGTCCTGACATAATGCCTGTTACCCCCTGCCTTTAGCAAAATTCCTTTTAGGCTCCATTTTGCGAGTTATTGCAAAATGCAACTCCTTTCGAAAATTTAGTATAACTGCTCGACCAACAAATGCAAAACTTTTTTGGGGATAATATCCGGCAAAGTTTTTCTCGGCAGAAAGCTGGTTATAAAACATTTTGCTCAGTCAGCCACCGACAGCATTTGGAACTGCCTGAGCATAGGTCTCTGCCATCAGGCTGGGACCCCGACCACAGCCATACAGACTACACTTTCTTCTGTGCCATCAATATCCAAAATCGCATTTACCTGGTTGTCATATAAAGCCCCTATCTCGCAACTGCCGAGATTGAGACTAACAGCCGCCAATGCTAAATTCTCAGCGATATGCCCGGCATCAAGATAAATATATCTATACGCCCGCTGGCCATACTTCCATTTGCAGCGTTCAAAAACAGCCGACCACACAAAGACAACAGCAGATGTCTGACACATTTCTTGCCCCAAGGCTGCCGCTGTAATTTCCTGCCGAAACTCGCCCTGCTTTAACTGCTCAAGCTGATGAGCCTTGATAGAGTAATGATAAACTCCCGCCTCCAGCTTTCTTGCATCGTTGACAACTACATAGGTCTCTATCGGATAAAGGGCACCAGCAGATGGGGCCGTGCGAGGGCCCCCACTTTGCGGGAAACCAAATTCATATCCACCCTCGATTCGCTGGATACCCGTCGATGCCCAGAGTAGATATGATAGCTGGTCTTTGCTTATCGGTTGTTGCTGGAAATCACGAATGCTCTTTCTCTGCCTCAAGGCTCGGTCCAGAATCATTGCCCCCGCTGCTTCGCAAAGCGAAGCAAAACGGCGGGGGTCAAAAGCCACAAGCTCAATCTTTTGCGCTTCCGGATATTCCTTGTACAAAGTTGGCTTAGAATCCCAGACCAGTCTATGTCTTGGCATCCTGCTCGGCTCATACTTTGTTTCCTGCTGAAATTTATCACCTATACCACTCATTTCTGCACCTTTGTTTGCAACATTATCCCGACTCGACTGAGCTTGCCGAAGTCAACACAATTACTCAAAACGCCCTTATCATCGCAGGAAAATCTCGTAATTCAAGCCCTAACGCAAACCTCACATTTGCGCCTACAAGCTGCTCTAATTCCCGATGCAGAATAGCGTGTTGGTGGTGCGGATGAACAACCGGCTTTCGGCGATGGCAATTGAGGCCTGGATGGGTTTGTCTTCCATATCGATTCGCGAAATGATATTAAACTCTCCATCACCGGCAGCAAGAACAACAGCCTCAGCAGCTTCGCTAATGCAGTAGAGCTTATCATCCCCGGCCGTGACAGATGCCCACCATGGAGCGCTACCGCCGAGCTTGCCCTGCCATTTTTGCCGGCCCGTAACGGCATCGAGGCAGGTCAGGACTCCGCCTTTTCTGTCACCAAGGACATAGATATTGCCTTTGTAGTAAAGAGGAGTACTGACATCCGGCGATGAGCCGTCAAATATCCAGGCGATATTTTCATCGGTGAGAGTACCCTCTCGGCTGCTCTTGAGTGCTAAAAGACCCTGACTGCCCTTCGGCGGAACACCAAAAACAAGCCCTTCGGCAGTGACTGGTGAGGAGATATTACGTCCTCTTTTGCTCTTTTGCTCGGCGTATTCATAACGCCAGAGCTCTTTGCCTGTTACAGGGTCATTGGCCGTAACGTAGTCGGCTCCTATGACGAGAATTTCGACACGTCCGGAATGTTGATAGAGTATCGGCGAGCTATAGGAATCAAGCGACTCGTTCACAGCATCGGTTTTGCGAGGCTGCTTCCAGATATTTTTGCCTGTTCTGGCGTGCACCGCCAGTATGAATGCATCGAGAGTCGTGCTCTTGGGAGGGCGATAGGCCGTATGGCGCCGCTGGATGAGGATATAAAGCTTGTCGTCGTAAAGCAGCGGGCTTGAGCTGTAGCCGTACTTTATCGAGATATTTCCGTATTCGGCCTCGATATTGCGCGACCAAAGAACGTTTCCCTCATAGTCCAGCCCGACCAGGTTACCGGAACCGTACATGAAATACACATGCCTGCCGTCAGTCACAGGTGAAGGCGTGGCCGGATTGTTGCGGGGCACTTTTCGGCTGGATGCTCCCAGCTTTTTGCGCCAGAGCTCCTTGCCGCTTCGGGCGTCAAAGCACAGGGCAAGAAGATCGTCACTGTCTCTATCTGTCGAGCTTATAAAGACTTTGCCATTGGCGATGACAGGGGTGGCGGAACTGTGACCGGGAAGAGAGGCAACCCAGACAACATTCTCCGTCTTGCTCCAGGTCGCGGGCAGGTTTTTCTCCTCGCTTGAGCCATTCAGAAACGGCCCGCGCCAGTGGGGCCAATCACCGGCCAAAACCCGCGCACCCACAAGCAAACCAACAATTATTATCACTACTGAGGTTCTTCTGCTTACCATTTCTGTCATCCTAATTGTCAGGATAAATCCAGCCGATACGCTGCGGCAAACTCAATACGCATGCGACAAATTTCCTCACAACTCCTCCGTGAGGTCAAATATTAGCGGAACTGTACCTGACTGAGACAAGTCTTTCAATAGAAAAATCGTATATAAGGAACTTCTTTTACAGGAACAGCGAATCGGGACTGGAAAGGGGATACTCTGCTGGTTCAGCGTTTCTTTCTCACCATCACCGCATCTAAGCCGAGCACGCTTGTATCTGACCAATTACGGTACTGAAGCTACTACTCTGCGAAGTCGCTACATAGCATGAGAGTTTCATATTTAAAAAATAGTCTGATTAGGACATCGGACTTCTGTCATTCTGAGCGGAACACAGTTGAGCGAAGAATCTCTAATCCTTCCCCGCTTTCGCGGGGACGAGTTTACCCCTGCAAAAGCAGGGGCAGGCCAGATTTTTCACCCTTCGGCTACGCTCAGGGCAAGCTTCTTTCGTTCAGATTGACAAGAAGTTCTGTCATTCCTTCGATGAAAAAGTAGGGAAAAAACCCACAAATGTTTAATTATCCCTTAATATTTGAAAAATTTTGTAATAAATAATACAAAAACGCTTGACATTGTTCGACAGTTCGTTAAAATACACATTATGTTAGGCGACTATCTAACAAGCAGGTCGGGTGGGTTGGCCTCATATAACCCCTTTAGGCTCGTATCGAGGCATGAATGATGGTCAGCCTCGTGCTGCGTAGCCCTTAGCAGGGTAGTAGATGAAAAAAATACACGTAAATATTTCGCAAACAACGCTGGAAGCCGAAAAAAGGCGTCGAGACGACCTCGATTTGCTGCGCAGCAGGCTGCATCTACTCAATGGAAAAGATAAAGTCCTGATGACGATGTATCTGGAGAACGGCAGCAGCTTTCGGCAGATTGCCCGACTGGCCGGCATCAGCGATACAAGTATCGCTCGAAGAATACACATACTAACAGAGCGACTCACAGACGGCGAATACATAACCTGCCTGCGGAACCGTGACAAATTTACCAGAGACCAGATGACCATCGCAAAGGACTATTTCCTGGTGGGTCTGTCAATGAAAGAAATTGCCGTAAAACGGCGCTGGAGTTGTTATCACGTTCGAGAAACCATAATAAAAATAAAAAGCATCCTGAATGATTGTGGATAATCCAACATAAAATACGAGGTACGAGTTATGCCGACATATAACGTTTCAAAAAGTTTCAACTGGCAGG
>CAYTND010000051.1:0-10125 GCA_964438965.1 uncultured Pirellulales bacterium | reverse complement strand
CCAGCCAACCTAAGAATTGATCTCGAGAAGGTCGTCAATATGAGCAACATCATGAGGAACGAAGAAGAGCTGGGTTTGGAGGTTGCTGTACCAGGTCTCGGCCACAACAGGAGCTACTATGCCGAGCTGGATGTTGTCGGCTCGGGTCCCGTGTACGTTACCGGTAGTCTTTATGAGTACAAAGGCGGCCCGCTCGTGGCGAAGACTGCGACAATGGTGGACACCAACGGTAACGACCCGTGGGAAGATGAGGCTGTTAATGATGCGGTCTTTACGAGCGGTCAAAGCGCTATATTTGCGCAGAATGAAGATGAGGAGCCAGCCGGCTACCATACTACCTTTGACGATGTCTTCTCCGTATCTGACGGTCCGGCAGCCGTCAACCCCGGCCCTGCTGATGGTGCAACGGGCGTGTCCATAGATGCTGACCTTAGCTGGGTAGAGGCAGAATTTGCGACTTCACGCGAGTTATGGCTCGGCAAAGCCGGAGCTATGGAGAAGGTTGAGCCGGCACCCGCAGGTACTACTTTTGACCCCGGCGCTCTTGAATTAGGCCAGACCTACCAGTGGCGGGTCGATCAAATCGGTCCTTCGGGCACCGTCACAGGACGCACGTGGACCTTTACGACAGGAGAGTGTATGAGCGTGGAAGACTTTGATTCCTATGCAGACGATGCGGGTATAAGGGCTGCATGGATTGAAAACATCACCGACTTTGATTACGTCTTTCTCGCGACAGACAACCAGGGCAACAACTCTATGCGGTTTGAATTCCAAAATCAGTATGAGCCTTACTTTACTGAGGCCACACGTACATTTAACAGCCCGCAGGATTGGACGGCTCAAGCTGTTGAGACGTTGTCGCTGCCATTCATTGGTGAGCACGAAAATATGGAGCATCTGATGTATTTGAAACTGGAGGATGCTGCCGGTAATAGCTTCAAGGCTGAGCACCCATACACCCATGCGTGTCAGTCTGATTCGTGGCAAGAGTGGACTGTTGCCCTTGAGCAGTTCAGTAATGGTGGTATAGACTTGAGATCTGTAAAGAAAATCACTATCGGCTTAGGTGACGGCACCAGTTCAGCTCAGGAGGGTGATGACAAAGACCATATATACATTGACCAGATTCAGTTGTGTCCTGCCAGGTGCATTAATGTTGAACAGGTGGATTTGCGCGGCGATATAAACGGCGATTGCAAGGTTGACATCGAAGACCTTCTTATCTTGATGGATAACTGGCTTAATGATGGACTTTCCGCAGCTCTATAACCGGCATCGAACAGGCTAAGCTAATCAATGATTGTGCATAAGTTCGGGGCCTATGCTGATTCACTCGGTATAGGTCCACGTTCTTTTTCGTATCGCATATCTCGCTCAACCCCATTAGAGAAAGCCATCAGCAGCACAAGCCGTTAAGGAACGTAGTTCTCTAACGGGGTCAAGGTACGTTTCCCGCTTCGCGGAATTTATCCGCCTGATTAACCCCGTAAGATATCAAAGAATTATCTCACAGGGTTAAATTAGATTGACCAAAAAGTCCGAATCTGCGATTATACCCTGTAGTTTAGCCTCATTTTTGCTGTATTTTTATAGGAACTTTTTGGGGTAATATTGGTCTAATTGAGCGGGAAACCAGTGGCAGAAGTGGCAAATATCAACATTGACGACGCTGTTTTGGTTAGGCAGTGCTGGCAGGGCGATTCTGCGGCAATGGAACGGCTTATTCTTAAGTATCAGAATCGCATCTACAACGTAATATTAAAAATATGTGCAGACCCCGATGATGCTGCGGAACTTACACAGGAAACATTTGTCAAAGTAATAGAAAACATAGATAACTTCCAGGGCAGAAGCGGCTTTTATACATGGGCGTTTAGAATAGCGGTTAATCTGACCTTGAATTACTGCCAGAGGAACGCCAGATTTGGGTTTAGCTCGCTGGATGCAGAGCAGGTTCTCCCTGCCGGCAACAAGCAGGGGCAACCAGGCAGGGTCTTGAAAGAATTTTTGAGCGATGATAGTTCACCCGACCCGGTGGCGATGGCCGAGAACAGGGAGTTGTGCGAGATAGCTGTTGAGTCTTTGAAGAAATTAGATGATGCACAAAAAGCCGTCGTCGTGTTGCGGGATATTGAAGGTATGAGTTATGCACAGATTGCAAATGTGCTGGATATCGAGTTAGGCACGGTTAGAAGCAGATTAAGCAGGGGCAGAAAAAAGCTAAGACAGATTTTGGAGGCCATTTTGCAATGAAAGAAAATCCAAATATGGACGAATTGCTCAATAGCTTCATTGATGGCGAACTGCCGGCCAGGCAGCAAACCGAGGTTCAACGGCTGATAGCTCACGATGAGAAAATTGCACAACGGCTGCGGCAGCTACAAAAATGTAAAATATTGCTGAGTTCTTTGCCTGTTGCCGAGGCTCCGCCGCAGATATTGGAGAATGTAAAAGCTTCCCTGGCCAGAAGAACGCTGCTGGTCGAGCAGCCCACGGCGTTTGATGAGCATCTCGGAGCAAGGCATTTGCTGGGTCGAAAGCTCTTTGCTGCCGCTGCTATGCTCGGCCTGGTTGGCATTTTGACGGCGGTAGTTTACACTATTGTAGCCCCCACTGTCACGCAAGGACCGGTTGCTGTTGAGCCTCGAGAGCTGCCCCCGAAAGTTGAGGTGGTAGGACCCGCGCCGACAATAGTAGTTGCGGCACCATTTAGTGGCAGGCTTGAATTGCGAACAAGTTACCTGCCTGCTGTTGTAGCATTTATTAACAGGGCGATTGAAGATAATGTCCCTTCAGACGAATGGATTGCGTCAGACCAAAGCGATGTCAGAGAACCTCACGCTCTTATTTGCAGCAGCGAAAGCTTTAATTTATTGTTGGCTGAGCTGGGCAATATTTGGGACAAGTTGGATTCGGCCACGTTATTTGTTGACACTGAAGTGTTTGGCCAGAGGGTTGTGGTTAACGCAGTTACCGCTGAGCAGATTGCCGGTATTGTCAACCAGGACGATTCTAAAAGGCGTATCGAGGTGGCGAAGGATTTTGCCGTCTTGAACAATATAGCCGAGTATTTACCAGGCAGAGAGACTCTAACTGCTATCGATGATACTACGGTGGGTTTGATAACCCCGCCAAAGCCGGTCTTGACCTCGAACCAGAAAACGATTAAAAAATCAGTCGCCGGGGCCGAAGCTGACAAGAACGTGCGCCTGACAATTACGGTTACAGCCAGCGACTAATGGACTGTTGATTTTGGCACTTTCATTGAACCGGGGCCGACAACAAGAGAATAAAAGGGATGCTTGATATACAAAACTGCTGTCTGGTGGTTGTTGACGTCCAGGGTAAACTCGCCCAGTTGATGCACGGCAAACAGACTCTATTCAAAAACATCCAAATCCTCATCAAAGCCGCCAAAATCCTCAATATCCCAATCTTGTGGTGCCAGCAGTGCCCCGATGCCCTTGGCCCGACAGTACCTGAAATAGCACAGCTTCTGGCCGGCAATGAGCCGATAAACAAGTCGGCTTTCAGTTGCTGCGGCGCCGAGCAGTTCAACACTAAGTTGAATGAATTAGCTCGACAGCAGGTTCTGTTATGCGGCTTAGAAACCCATGTCTGCATTTATCAAACGGCCGTTAATTTGCTCCGGAAGGGATTCAGTGTGGATGTGCTTGCAGACGCCGTCTCTTCGAGGACGCTGGAGAACAAGCAGATTGCGATAAACCGAATGGCCGCCGGGGGAATAAATATCAGTTGCACTGAGATGGCCTTATTTGAGTTATTGAGAACCGCAGAACACCCACAATTCAAACAAATCGCCAAACTGATAAAGTAATCTCGGCTTTCCTTTTTAATATCATTCCCATTTTTTTGTGCGTTTTTGCCGGTCAGAAGCGGGAAAATAAAAAAAATTGCAAAATTTTATATTTTTCCCTTGACGGATTCGACATTTGTCGAATATACTCTAACTATATAGAATATGGAGGTATAAGATATGCCGAAGTCGAGAAAAACCAAGAAGCTCAGCCGGGAAAAGCCGGCTGTGGAACTAACCCAGGCCGAATGGGAAATAATGAAGGTAGTCTGGGAAAAGGAGCCTTGTGCAGCCGGAACCGTCCAGGAAGCGATGGCCAAAAAGAGGGACCGGGCCTATAGCACGGTAAAGACCACGATGGACAGGATGACCGAGAAAGGGTTTTTGGAGATCGAGAAAATCCGCAACCTTCAGCTTTTCAAGTCCTGCGTAAGTGAAGTTGACGCCAAACGAGGGGAATTCCGCAAGATGCTCAAGCGTGCTTTCGATGGAGCCTTAACGCCTATGATGCAGTTCTTGATTGAGCACGAGGGCCTTTCAAAAAAGCAGGCATCTCAGCTTCGCAAACTTGTAAACAAGGCTGAAAACAGAAAAAACCGACCATAAATAAATCAACAAATAGGCTGGGAGGTCAAAAAGATGAACGAGGTAATTAACAGTTGTTTGACGGCTTTGAACGGTATTGGCCGCGGGTTCTGTGATTACACCGCCGGCATATTTGTTCAGTCCAGCGTGCTGATTGTTTTGCTGTTGATTATTGATTTTCTATTGCGAAAGCGCGTTCGGGCCGTGTTTAGGTATTGTGTGTGGATGCTGGTATTTGTAAAACTTATTTTGCCTCCAACACTTTCTTTACCGACAGGGATTGGCTATTGGTATGGAGACTATTTATCTGCTGACTCATCTGTTTTGCAGCAAGTATCAAATGTGGTTCAACTCGAACCTGCCGGAACACCTGCACCTGAAGATTTTGCATTAGCTGCTGAGATAGCTAAGGGCCAGCCGTCTCAGATAAATCCCCAAACCGCTGCAACGGTTACATCTGCTGTTTCAGGCTTGAACGCCCTCACCTGGCAGGCATTTGTCTTTCTCCTATGGCTTGTGGGCGTATTAGTTATTTCGGTTTTGCTTATTCAGCGTATGTCGTTTGTCAAAGGACTGATTGCCCAAAGCGAACCTGCAAAGAACCGATTACTTGATATGCTGAATCAATGTCGGCGGCAGGTCGGCATTGGCCGTAATATTGGATTAAGGCTGTCGAACAACGTATCGTGCCCTGCCGTCTGCGGGCTTTTTAAGCCGGTCATTTTAATACCGGCTGCCCTTCTTGAAAAATTATCGCCGGACAGACTGAGAGCGGTTTTAGTTCATGAGCTTGTTCATATCAAGCGGGCTGATATATGGGTGAACTTAGTGCAGACTGTTCTGCAAATCATTTATTTTTACAATCCATTTGTATGGCTTGCAAATGCAGTAGTGCGCAGGATTCGTGAGCAGGCCGTTGATGAGATGGTTCTTGTTGCTCTTGGGGCCGGAGCCAAAAATTACAGCAATACTCTAATTGACATTGCTGAGATGGCGTTTTGGAAAACGAGTTTGTCTCTGCGTCTTATTGGCGTTGTAGAATCAAAAAAGGCATTACATAGGAGGATTAGACACATGTTAAATCGACCGATACCAAAAAATGCAAAAGTTGGATTGTGGGGCTTATTAGTGATCGTGATAGCCGGCGCTGTCCTATTACCGATGGCAGGAGCCGGGCGTACCGATGATGACAGTCCGAATAATGGCGGATACGGAATCCTTCTGCTCGACAACTCATACCCGGAATTCAAAGGCAAGAACCAATATGATGACCGCTTGTATTTATTGGATAGCGGTGGAAATGTAGAGGGAGCATTTTCAGGTTTCAATATCGGCGGAACTATGGGCGGCAGTCATGTGCTTGCTGTAGATGAAAAGCGAAAAACACTTTGGGTGGTCGAAAACGTAGGTGGACGATTATGGCATTTTGACCTTAAAACTGGGATGCTCTTGCAGAAAATACCCGATCTAAAGGCACGTGCTCTTGCTATTGATCCCGACACTGGCAATATTTGGGTTGTGCTTTCCGGAGGTGGGATTGGTAAAGGAGATATCAAAGTGGTCTCAACGTCGGGTCGAACAAAAGCTGAATACAAAATTCCCGGATTTGATATTGCCTATAGTAAGCGGGATAACAGTTTTTGGGTTGTTGGCAAAAATATTTATAAAGTGGATATAAAGGGGAAAATCCTTGGTCAAATCACCGGGCAAATACCTTTCACAGCCGTGTCAGTTTCAGTTGACCAAAAAACCGGGAATGCCTGGGTTGTTGTACGCGCTCATTCTCAAGTGCCTGATAGTAAACCGGAGCTGTGGGTTGTAAGCAAAAATGTGGAGATAAGACAGAGAATAGATTTGGGAGACCTTATTCCATTTTGCGTGGCTGTTGATTCGGACAATGGGGTCGTGTGGGTTGGCTGTTTGGGGGCCACCCTACACTTCACCACAGCGGGAGAAAAGTTAAAATCCGCTCGCCATGTTGGTGGTTTCTCTGTTCTCCCTGGCGCATCACCGAACAGTGTGATCGCCGCAAGTAGGTTTGGGTTGATCATGGCAAGCGTCAGAGATACGGGCTATGTTGAGATGGGTGCCCCGCCTAATGAGGTCCGTGAGCAGTTTAGCTCGAGTCAGAAGTGGGTGGCGATGGTGCCTTTTGCTGGTGCAAAGCTGCAATCTTCTGCGGAACTGGCTCATTTGATGAACTACAAGATTTGGGAAAAGCAACTGACCAAGCATCCAAATTCGGTCGCGAAGCTAAAGGCTTTGGGCAAGGCACTGCTCATGTTTTCCAATGACTATGACGACAAGTACCCAGACGCTCTGCAAGGCGTGCGAGGGTTTGTCAAGGATGACGTCCTAACATGGTGCGAGGAGAATGTAGCCTATCTTGGCAAAGGAATGACGTTAGCAGATCCACCCAATATCGCGGTCGCTTATGATAAGACGCTGCTTGAGAAAGGGGATGGAACGCTCGTTTTGTACAATGATAGCCATGTCGCTTTCGAGAGTTCCAGACAACTCGAAAAGCTTGGTATTAAACCTGTGCAGGTCGAAGATAATGAATCACTGCCGTCACAGTTTGTAGCGACGCTGCCCAATGGCGTTACGGTTGAGCTGCTTGGTATTTGTGAGCATCCAAGTGCGGGTAAACAATGGTGGCGACCGGACGGGATTTCTTTAAAAGAGTCTCCGTATGATGATGACTTTGGGAGAGCTTTTCCAAAAGACGGAGAAAAAGGTTATAAATTTGCAGTCAAATTCAATAGGATGATAGGAAAAGATGTTGACGCCCATGTAATTCCCACAAACTTTAAAACCACAAACGGTGGATCTCTATTCAACACAAGCAAGAAGAACGGCAAAGAAAACATAAAATATGTTGAAGGCTCACTTGATGAAAAAATTGTATGGCTTGGCGCAGCTTTTGATGAAGATCTCGTTCATTGTGATATTAAGGTTGGAGTTTGTTTCGGTGACTGGAAAAGAAATTATGAATATGAAACTGACCAACCTAACGACCCAGTTGAATGGGTGGTATTCAAAAACGTTTCACTCCAGCCGGGTCTGAGAACCGATGTGCAGGTCGAGGTTGAGAAGCATTGATACGAACAACCGATACAATTTCTGGCTGTCGTTAGTATAAATGATATCAACTTTAAGCTGATTATTTCTTGTCTTTTGTGGTGGGTTCGGATTTTTCGGTTGGCTTTGAATCTTTGCTTTTAGTGTCGGTTTTCTTTTTCGTGGTGTCCTTGTCGGTGGTCTTTTTCTCGCTTTCTTCTTTGGCTTTTTTATAGCCTTCGCTTCTATAATCGGTTTGATAGAAACCGGAGCCTTTGAAGATTACTCCGGCTCCGGCACCGATTAGCCGTTTCAATTTTCTTTTTTTGCACTTCGGGCACGTCCGCAGAGGTTTAGCTGTTATACTCTGGAAGCGCTCAAACTCACATCCACAGCTCTCACATATATAATCATAAGTCGGCATAGCAATCACTCCACCTCGGTTCCGTCCTCTATCTTCTGTCCTCCGTCCTCTGTCAGCTTATTGACGACCACTTTACTTGGCCGAATGACTCGACCGTTGAGTTTATATCCCTTTTGAAACTCCTCCAGAACAATATTATCTTCCTCCTCTGGCTCAGTCTTTTGCATCATTGCTTCGTGCAGGGCCGGGTCAAAGTTTTCGCCCGGTGCCTTTATCCACTCTACGCCGTGCGATTTTAAGATATCGAGCATTTGGTCGTAGATAATCTCAATACCTTTGACGAATACGTCCGCATTCTCCGCCGAGTCTGCATTTTGCAGTGTATGTTCAAAGTTATCCAGAGCCGGCAGCAAGGTTTTTATTATCTTTTCTTTTTCGTAGCAAATCGTATCGGCGATCTGTTTAGGCACCCGTTTTTGGAAATTCGCATAGTCGGCACTTACCCGCTGCAGCTTGCCGAAAAGCTCATCTTTTTCTTTTTGCAAACTCTCTATAGTCCGGCGAAGCTCTTCCAGCTCGCCCTTCTCTGCCTTCTGCGAATCTTCGGCTTTTGGTTTTTCTTTCTTTTTCTGTCTCATCAGTGGTTACCAAAATGTTTTTTCAGTTTGTCGAAAAAGCGTTTGGATTGTGGAGAAACACTTTTATTTTCGCTTTTGGCGAATTCTCTCAGCAGCTCTTTTTGTTTTGCGTTTAGTTTCACTGGTGTTTCGATAGTAATTTGTACGAGCTGGTCGCCGGTTCGTCGTGTTCTTATATCCGGCAGCCCCTGGCCCTTTATTCTAAAGACGCTTCCATACTGTGTCCCCTGAGGGATTTTCAATCCTTGTGTACCATTCAAACTCGGCACATCGACAGTTGTCCCTAAAGCAGCTTGTGTAAAGCTTATGGGGACAACCGCAATCAGGTTATTTCCGTCGCGCTGCAGAAATTCGTGTGGCCTTATTCTCACATAGCAATAAAGGTCGCCCTTTGGCCCACCGCCTTTGCCGGGTTCACCTTCGCTGGCGACTCTTATACCCTGTCCTTCATGGACACCGGGCGGAATTTTGATATTGACGATTCTCTTTTTTGGCACTCTGCCGGTGCCTTTGCATTTTTTGCAGGGGTTGGTAATGACCTGTCCGCTGCCACCGCATTGCCGGCAGGTCGAGACCATCTGGAAGAACCCACCGCCTCTTGCAACCTGACCACTTCCGCCGCAGATTGGACATCGCCCCGGCTTGCTTCCTTTGGTGCAGCCGTTGCCCTTGCATTCGCCGCATATATCCTGGCGGGTAAATTCGATGGTTTTCTCAGCGCCTTTGGCGATGTCGTTGAGCGTCAGTTCCACGGTGGTTTCCAAATCGTAGCCGCGTGTTGGCCCTGCCCGTCGGCTTGACCTTCTGCGACCCCCGAAGATACCGCTGAAGAAATCCTCGAACCCGAACATACTGAAGATATCTTCGACGTTCATTCGGGAAAAGTCGTGCATGCCGGCTCCGCGAAGACCTTCGTGGCCGAACTGGTCATAGCGCTGCCGCTTCTCGGTGTCGCTCAGTACCTCGTAGGCCTCGGCGCATTCTTTGAACCTGGATTCGGCTTCTTTATCGCCCGGATTCTTGTCCGGATGATACTTCATCGCCATGCGCCGATATGCGCGTTTAATTTCGTCGGCGGAGGCGTTCTTACCCACGCCTAAAACTTCATAATAATCCCGCTTGGCCATAATACCTTGTGGAAATCCGAATATCGAATATCGAAATCCAAATGACCAAAACAATTAAGTTTTGAAAATTTGAACATTAGAATTTTGAATTTGTTTCGGATTTCGTGCTTAGGATTTCGAATTTATTTTTTATCTTACCGACCCTGGTATTGGCTCTTCGTCTTTATCCTTATCTTTTAATTCTGTTACTAACACATTGGTAGTCAGCATCAGTCCGGCTACTGAAGCAGCCATTTCTAATGCGGTTCTGGCAACCTTTGCAGGGTCGATGATACCGGCTTTGAACATATCGACGAACTGTCCTGTATTGGCGTCATAGCCGATATTTTTGCCTTTTTCCAGAAGTTTAGCAACGACCACATCGCCTTGTTCACCGCCGTTTTCAACAATTTGAGTTGTTGGTGCTTTAAGCGCATTGGTTACAATGTCAAAGCCGGTTTTTTCGTCGCCTTTAGCCCTTGCTCTGGCCTTTTCTACCTCACCGATGGCACGCAGGAACACGATACCGCCGCCTGCCACAACGCCTTCTCC
>CAYTND010000050.1:0-10294 GCA_964438965.1 uncultured Pirellulales bacterium | reverse complement strand
ATATGATACCATAAAACGCCTTTGTTTTCAAGTAAATTATCCCGTAGGTTCCTGTAATATAGTGTATTATAGTATTAAAAGGGTGGTTTTTGAAAACTTATTGAGAAATCTTGCCTTTATCAGTCGTAGCTGCTATACTCGATGTGATATTCAGGTTGTTCTTTAATTGGTGGTTTGCTGCAATTATGAAGGTGATTTTGGATTCCGGACAAATCGAGCAGGTCCTCAAGGATTTGACAGGTCGTATTCTTTCTGAAAACCCGGCAGAGATGGATATCGCAGTAATCGGTATCCGCAGCAGGGGGGAGGTCCTTGCCCAGAGGTTATCGGGCCGATTATCCCAGAAGCTCGGCAAAGATGTTCCGTGTGGAACTCTGGATATAACGCTTTATCGTGACGACCTGAACTCGCCGCACAGTAATGCTCAGCCGCTGGTTCGCACTACGGAAATTGGATTCGATATCGACGATAAAATCATTATCTTGGTTGATGATGTTCTATATACCGGCCGCTCGGCGCGGGCGGCGATGGATGCCCTTATAGATTTGGGCAGACCTAAGGCGATAAGATTGGCGGTTCTTGTTGACCGAGTCGGCAGGGAACTGCCGATACAGGCTGATTACGCCGGCTGCAAAACCGATGTCGAACCCGGTAAATTAGTCCAGGTCAATCTTGTCGAATCGGATGGGAAAGACGAAGTCGTTATCGAGTAGAGAAGCGGAAACCCCACACTTATGTGTGGGGAATGGATACCACACACGTGAGTGTGTGGAGGCAAGAATAGAAACCCAGTGTTGCTGAGCGGATTTCGGATTTAAATGAAGTTATGGCGTTAAAAAGAAAAAGCAAACAGTTCAAGTGGCATCGCAAACATTTACTCGGCTTGCGGGAGCTTAGTGCTGAAGAGATTACATATATTCTTGACACAGCCAAAGGTTTTGAGCAGATAAGCACCCGGTCGGTCAAAAAGGCTCCGCCTTTGCGCGGCAAGGTTGTAGTGAACCTGTTTTTCGAGGACAGCACACGGACGCGAAACAGCTTTGCCCTGGCCGCAAACCGGCTAAGCGCCGATATTATCGAATTTACCAAAAAGACCAGCTCCGTCAGTAAAGGCGAGACCCTCTTGGATACGGCCAGGAATCTGGAAGCGATGGGGATTGATATTGTTGTGATTCGGCACAGTGCCGGCGGTGCACCGAAACTTTTGGGCAGGAATATCAATGCCTGCGTTATAAATGCCGGAGACGGATTCTGCGAACATCCCACACAGGGTCTTCTGGATGTCTATACTATACGCAAAATAAAAGGCACGCTTGAGGGCTTAAAGATAGCGATTGTCGGCGATATAGCGCACTCGCGCGTTGCCCGCAGCGATATGTGGGCGATGACGAAACTCGGCGCCGAGGTAATATTTGTTGGCCCGCCGACACTTATGCCGACACAGGTTGACCGATTGCCGGTTAAGGTAAGCTACTGCCTTGATGAGGTTATTGAAAAGGTCGATGTGATAAATATGCTTCGGATTCAGTTTGAACGGCTCGGCGGTAATCCTTTTCCTTCGATACGGGAATACTCGCATTATTTCGGACTGACTGTCGAGCGTATGAAAAGGGCCAAGCCTGATATTTTGGTTATGCACCCGGGGCCGATTAACAGAGGACTGGAGATGGAAAGTGAAGTAGCCGACGGCCGGAACAGCGTTATCTTAGAGCAGGTTACCAACGGACTGGCTGTGAGAATGGCGGTGCTGTTCCTGGTCAACCAGGCAGCGGCGCAAGGGAATTGATAATTGATTATTGATAACTTATTGTTGTGTAGGAGTACCTAATGAAGTACATGGTTAAACTTGAGAAGACTGACGAAGGTTATGCCGTCTGGTGTCCCGGGCTGCCTGGATGCTGGTCCCAGGGTGCAACTGAAGAAGAGGCGCTCGAAAATATAAAGGACGCTATAGAGACATACCTTGCAACAGTCGAGGAACTGCTGAAAGATAAAACCACTCGTTCGGTTGAGGTGGCGGTGTAATTATGCCAAAACTTCCAGGTGTGTCCCACAATCGCGCTGTCAGGGCCTTTGAGAAAGCGGGTTTTTGGGTGGTCCGCGAAGGTAAGCATATATCAATGACCGAGGGCGGACGAATTATCATCATCCCTCGCGCAAATCCAATCAACGCTTTCACGATGGGTGGGATTATCAAAGATGCAGGGATGACAGTAAAGGAATTCAAGAAACTGCTCTGAGGCAACTCGAAAGGAGACAAAGGTTATGGCCGCAGTAGAGATAGAAAGAATGTTGACTCTTGTGCCCCGGTTATTAGAGATTCCTCACAGCAGGATTTGGACGACATATGATAAGCAGGCGGATGTGCTCTATGTTAATTTCAAGAAGCCGAGCCACGCCAATGATTCTGAACTCACGGACGATGACATCATAATCAGGTATGAGAAAGGGCAAATACCATATTAAACGCAAGCAAAAGGACAGCAAAGTTGTAGGGTGCGGCTTTGCCCCACGCAGCAGCTTGAAGGAATTCAAATGAAAAGAACAGGTGTATTAGTTGTAATCATAATAATAGTGATAACAAATATCTCTCCGGCAGAAATTGAGATAAAGGATATCAAATGGAAGTTGGGGCCGAATTTGCCGGAGTTTCGCAAAGGCGGATGTGCCACAGTGCTGGGCGGAAAGCTAATCAGCGTTTTCGGTATGCGACAGCCGTGGGGAGAAATGGCAACTATGTACATATACGACCCGCAGACCGATTGGTGGTATCGCGGGCCGGACGCCCCCGTTGGCCAATGCTATGTACAGGGCACAGAGTGCGGCTCGTCTTATTACGCTATAGGGGGACGTGGAGCTCTTCAGAGAGGAAAGGTTCACAATGCTTGCTACCGTTTCCAGCAAAAGAACGGAAAGTACAATTGGTCTCAAATTCAAAGCTTGAACGAGCCAAGGGGATGGGCTCCCAGCGTATCAATAGGCAGTAAACTGTATGTCATTGGGGGAAGTAAAGGAGGTCATGGCCCTTGTATTAGCAGCGTAGAAATGTTAGACACCGCTGACCCCCAAGCCAGGTGGCAAAAAATCGCAGACACTCCAGGCCAGTCCCGTGGCTGGCTCGGTGCCGCAGCAGTGAAGGGAAAGATATATGTTTTTGGCGGGTCGCATTTTTTTGAACCTAAACCTGAAAATGGCCCCGACCGCAAACAATTAAAAGATGTTTATCAATTTGACCCAAAGAGAGCTAAATGGCAAATTAAAAGCCCCCTTCCTTACCGCCTTAGCGGTATGGACTCTTGCGTGTATAAGGACCGCTATATCATTGTAGTTGGAGGGTACGCTGCTATAGATGATTATGATGAGGAATTGATGAGGCTATATAAAGCTGATAGGTTTCATAAGTCTTATTACTGTCCCTTTGTGCTGGTCTATGACACTAAAACCGACAAATGGCACCGAATGCCAAGTTTATTGCCGGTGCCTACCAACGATATCCGGGTAGTGATAATCGGCAAAAAGCTTTATGCGATAGGTGGCGAGAACATTGAGCCTGCCACAAGTAACACAACCCCCTGGTTACGAATCGGTGAAATTATTTAATAGATTACCTTGTGCGAACTATGAACTCTGAGCTTTTGATAAAAAACGGTCGGGTAATAGACCCTGCGAACGACGTCGATAAAAAGTGCGATGTGCTTATTGTCGATGGTAAGATTGCAGAGGTTAGACAGAAGACAGAAGACGGAAGCCAGAAGACAGAAGACCGCCGAACGGTTATTGATGCAGCCGGTAAATTAGTTGTGCCGGGTCTGATTGATATCCACGTTCACTTTCGTGAGCCGGGCGACGAGGAGGAAGAAACGATAGCGAGCGGCTCAACGGCGGCAGTGGCGGCGGGTTTTACCTCGGTTGTCTGTATGCCGAATACCAACCCTGTTATAGAAAATGAAACTGATGTCGAATACATCCATAGAAAGGGAAGACAGACAAGAAAAACGCACGTCTATGTCATGGGGGCTATTACGAAACGACTTGAAGGTGTTGAGCTTGCGGAGATGGGATTTATGGCTGACGCTGGGGCCGTTGGTTTTACCGATGACGGCAGGGGGGTGCAGGACCCGGCGGTTATGCTGCGGGCTTTGAAATATGCTGCTATGTTCGATGTGGTTGTCGCTCAACATTGTCAGGATGACGGTTTTGCCGGCAATGGTGTGATGAACTCCGGTTACTATTCGACCATACTGGGGCTGCCGGGGATAGACCCGTTAGCGGAAGAGGCGGTGCTGTGGCGCGATATTCAGCTTATCAAAAAGATTCGCCCCGGGCGGATTCGCTATCACGCCCAGCACATATCGACGGCCGGCTCGGTCGAGCTGATAAGGGCTGCCAAGAAAGATTCTCTGCCGATTACCTGCGAGGTAACGCCGCATCATTTGCTTTTGACTGAGGAATGCTGCGCCGAATATGACACCAACTACAAGGTAAACCCACCTTTGCGAGGGAACAAGGATGTTGAGGCCCTAAAGCAGGCGATTGCCGATGGGCTTATCGATGCACTGGTAACCGACCACGCTCCGCACCTGCAGAGTGAAAAGGAGCTGGAATTTTTAGCTGCTCCTTTCGGCATAGCAAGTTTGGAATGTGCACTGGGCCTTTACGTCAAGGCTCTTATTGAGCCTGGTGTTCTGGATTGGCCCGGCTTGATTTGTTTGATGACGGAAAAGCCGGCCAGGATAATCGGTGTTGACAAGGGCACACTTGGGGTGGGCAAACAGGCCGACGTTACTATTATCGACCCGAACGCCGAGTATGAAATTGACGTAAACACATTCCGCTCCAAGAGCAGGAACTGTCCTTATCACGGCTGGAAAGTCAAAGGCAGGGTCGAAAAAACAATCGTCGGCGGCGAGATAAGATTCGAAGCGTAAAGCGATATGGAGAACAATCATGGGCATTCCTTATGTTGAAGGCCGAGTGAAGGGACCTACTAAAAAGCAGAAAACCGTTAAGTTCCTCATCGACAGTGGGGCAACATATTCACTTCTTCCCAAGAAAGTGTGGAAGGCGATTGGTTTAAAGCCAAAACGCAAAGTCTCATTTACTTTGGCTGATGGGACGACTATTGAGAGAGCAGTATCAGAGACATATATCGTTCTTCCACAAGGCCAGGCCCACACACCGGTGGTTTTGGGTGAAGAAGGCGATGAGGCATTATTAGGCGTAGTAACTTTAGAAATTCTCGGTCTCGTGTTTAATCCGTTCGACCGGACCCTTAATCCAATGCGCATGTTGCTATGTTGACAAATCATAGAAAGAAATTAACATAGATAAATTCCGTTCTAAAAGCAGAAACTGTCCTTATCGCGGCTGGAAAGTCAAAGCTAGGCTCGAGAAAACAATCGTCGGCGGCGAGGTAAGGTATGGGGATTGACTATTTGCCAATCATGAGAATCGAGTATCAAGTTTCGATAATAGAAGATACGGCCGAAAATAGTAGAATCGTTTGAATAAGTAATGGTGTATTTCGGGAGGTAATACCCTATGACAACCAGGCGAGAGAAAATTATTGAAAAGGCGATAGAGCTGCTCAAGGCAAACCCCGATGGTCTGCGCTATTCTGAGCTCGTCAAGGCTATATACGAACATTTTGAAAACATTCCTATTAACACTATCTATGGTGCTGTATGGGATATTCACTCTCAACTACCTAAGAAAGTTTACAAACCGTCACGAGGCCTGTTTCGTCTGATTGAATATCGCTCGAAGGAATCGTTGCGGAGCGATATGATTGAAGCCCCAATCGAAATTGTTTCAGCGGAGATAAAAACGGAAGTGAATCAACTAGTGACGGCATTCGGACAGGCTTGTTCTTACCGCTTGTTCAGCCACAAATCATATCTCGTCATTCCCAATCGCTCCCCCCGGGACGAGATAGCTCGTCTCGATTCCCTATGCATAGTTTTTGGGATTGGGTTGATTCTGTTCGACTCTTTCTCGCCAACAAACCCACAGTTTGATATTATGGTCCGTCCCATCAAACAAGAACCCGATATGTTTTATGTTAATAAATACATGAAACACGTGGAGAGAGAACTATTCACATGAGAAATGGAGTAAGGTGCTTCTGCAAACTTTGAACCAAGCAATCTTACCTCCCCTATGTCTGTGGGATATACGAAAAACAGTAGCGACATCTAATTGGCCGATTCACAAATTCTTTAGGTTCTTGGTACTTGTGCGGATAGTGTCGGAGCCATCAGGTAAGAAATGCTTTACTCTTTTATAAGATGTGGATTATAATAACTGTATGAATCGCGAAGTATTGTTAGAACAGGTGAAACGGGCTGTCCGTGAAATGGAGCCTGACGCTGAAATCATCCTTTATGGGTCCCGCGCCCGTGAGGATTCACGAGCACAGTCAGATTGGGATTTTCTGATTTTAGTTGACGGCCCTGTTAATGATGAACGTACAGACAAAATTCGACATTGCCTTTACGAAATTGAATGGGAGAGCGATGAAGTTCTCTGCTGCATTGTACGCAGCCGAGAAGAATGGAATAGTCCTCTCTGGGAGAGTATGCCGTTTCATCAAAATGTCGAGCTTGAGGGGATAGTGTTATGACCAAACCAAACAAAGAGCTGGTTTTATATCGTCTCCAGAGGGCACGCGAAACACTCGCGGATGCGCGTATTCTGGCCGATGCCGGCCGTTGGAATCCGTGTGTGAATCGACTTTATTATGCTTGCTTTTATGCCGTCTCAGCTCTTCTGGTCCAAAAGGGTTTATCTTCCTCTAAACATACAGGACTGCGAAGTCTCTTTAATCGGCATTTTGTCAAAACAAACAAGGTCCCGAAGGAAAAGGCTCGGATTTTCAATGACCTCTTTGAGCGGCGTCAGGAGGGCGACTACGTGGATTTTGTGAGCTTTGAAGAATCTCAGGTTCTACCGTGGCTCCCTGAAGCCGAAGCGTTTGTTGAAAATATTGCCGTTCTTATAGAGAAGGGTAAAGAATGATTTTTCACTGAACAGTTTTTACTTCCTTGTTTGCAAAGAGATTCTTCGCTTCGCTCAGAATAATGACAAGCTATTATTTTTAATTGCCCGATTGATTATTTGAGTAGAAACTGTAGTTTATACACGCAATACGATATACGAAATGTTTATTATTGACGGTCATAATCTGTTGCACTCAATTCATAAAGAGGACCTGAATTCCGGGCCGATCAGAGATGTTCAGTTGTGCTGGATTGTCGGTAGATACTTAAAGCAAATCGATCAAAGAGGTGAAATTATTTTTGATGGTACCGGCCCGCGAGACAAAAGCGAGTTCGATAATGTAAACAATCTGGAGGTTTTTTTTGCCGGCTTAGGTACGGACGCCGACACGGTAATCGAGGATAAAATAGGTGCAAATACAGCGCCGAGAAGGTTAACGATTGTCAGCAGCGACCGGAGATTGCGAAAAGCGGCCCGGGCCAGAAAAGCAACATCAGTAAAATCAGAGGTTTTCTGGAATAATATCCAGAAACAATTAAGCCGGAAAAAGACAACCAAAGAACCCACGGCAAAACGGCAGGGACTAACTGACAGCGAGACCAAACAATGGCTTGAGATTTTTGGCCTTGAGCAGTAAATAATCGTAAAGCGTGGGTCGTTTTATTTTTACAAGCTGCCGGACAGTTGTATCAAAATAAAACAAAATCCCTCGATAAGCCGGAGCTTTCTGCTCCAGAATCGAGGGATTTCGTTACAAAGTCTTTTATCTTTCTAAAGTCCTATCGAACTACTTGTTACTCCGGCAAAGTCATACTCTTTGCTGCCTATTATCACTTTATTAATTGTGAATGTGACCGAGCTGCCCCTTCCTATCCACTCTGTCCCGAAGCTGACTCCACCATTTACATTTGTTACGCCGGAGACAGTGCTACCATAACCTCCACTCCATGTTCCCTGTACGGTCGCTCCGCCGATAGGTAGTCCGGAGGGGGTATTCTGTGTAACTGTAATCCCTGCCGTTACTGTGTACCAGGTCCCAAACTCTCGTTTCTTCGACATGCCGATATTCACATATATGGGTGGGGTGTTCAGGTGGATGTAGTTGGTTTTGGTTTCAGTGTCCGAACCGCCCATGCCTGTTACACTTAAACTGACCGTGTAATCCGCAATATTCTTGTACATGTACGTGTGAGTTGGATTCTGTTCAGTTGACGTTGTTCCATCGCCGAAGTCCCACAACCGGCTGGAGACATGTCCGAAGGAATTGTCGGTGAATTGGACAACCAGAGGGCCATCTCCGCTTCTTGGTTTTGCCGTAAAGTTCGCCACGGGAACTGAAGGCATCGTCAGGTGGATGTAGTCCTTCTTTGTTTTGGTATCTGAACCGCCTGGGCCCACTACTTCCAGGCGTACTGTGTAAGAACCGGCATCCTGGTACGTGTGAGCCGGGTTCTGCTCAGTTGATGTTTTTCCGTCGCCGAAGTCCCACGACCAGGTTGTAATACCTCCATAGGGTGCGGATTCTATCGAAGTGATGTAAAGGCCGCCATTTACACGCATGATAATAGTCGCCGGACAAGTGGATTGATCAGTGAATTGCACGGTCATGGGTGCATTGATGCTTATTGGTTCTCTTGTAAAGTCCGCATCAGGAACCAAAGGTATGAACAGTTTGATATATCTGTCCTTGGCTTCGGTATCCGAGCCGTCTGGGCCTGTTACTGTCAAGCTCACATTGTAAGAATAAGCCTCTTGATATACATGGGACGGATTCGGATCGATTGATGTTGTTCCGTCACCAAAATCCCATAACCAACTGGTGATATTTCCTGTGGATTGGTTGGTGAATTGTACCGTCAATTTCTCAGGGCCGATAGTTGGTTCTGCCGTAAACTCCGCTTTAAGAGGCAGAGGTCCCGGTCCTGGTCCCGGTCCTGGTCCCGGCCCTGGTCCCGGTTTCGTGGCTTGCCATTGGAGGGCAGCGTAAGCATCTACTATCCCCCAGCCGTATTCTATATCCCAGCCTGTTGATCCCTTATCCTCTGCTGTGAATTCTAAAGCTTCTCTGACTTCAGCAGGTGAGGCGGTATTTCCGTGGGCTATGAGCAAGGCTGCGACTGCGGAGACATTCGCAGCAGCCATTGAGGTACCCTCCATAAAGCAGTAACCCCAGGATATTTCGCTGCCATCTTTGTCGTACGTCTGTTGCAAAATCCCGTCGCCGTAGTCATCTCCATTTTGGTCAACATTAAGGTCACCGCCGGGAGCTGTTAAATCCAGGTTGAGTCCGTAGTTGGAGTAATAAGCTAAAGTTTCATCGTAACGGGTGGCCCCGACAGCAATAACGTAATCATCATAAGCAGCAGGGTAACACACACCACCTATGCCGTCATTACCGGCGGCGGCTATTAACGTTACTCCCCGGTTATAAGAGTAAGCTATTGCGTTCTCTAAAGCCTTTGAGGGTTCGCTGCCTCCCAGCCCCAGGTTAATCACATGCGCGCCATTCTCAGTTGCCCAAATAATACCTTCGGCTATATCAGCATAAGTTCCGGCCCCGCTGCTGTCCAATACCTTCACCGGCATCAGATAGGCATTAAAGGCTACTCCAGCTGTTCCGATGCCGTTCTTAGTATTTTGGGCGATGATTCCAGCTATATGAGTTCCGTGCCCTGAAATTGAATCATCATTAGGATGCTCATCACGGTTAACAAAATCATAACCAGCCACAAAGTATGTGCCGGCTAAATCCGGAGCTTGCTGATAGCATCTGTCGGGCTTTGTGGGATCTTTTTCGCAATAATCTTCGTAGGCAATACCTGTGTCAAGAATTGCCACAACTACCCCTAAGCCGGTAGAGATATCCCAGGCTGATTCGGCCTGAATGCCGCCGTAGCTGGTATTGTACAGATGCCATTGAAGGGGGTATAGTTCATCGTTTGGGGCCTTCAAAACATAAGCAATGTAGTTTGCCTCAGCATACTCGACGTTGTCATTTGCCTGATAAATTTCGACCATTTCAGCAACTGTCTTACCGCTTGGAATCCTCAATCTTCTAAGGCCGGTGGATGTGCTTGTATAGATAGTAGAAACACCGTGAGTTGAATTTAAAGCGGATATGGTTTGTTGCGTGACGCTGGACTTGAATTTGACAATGAACTCACCCGGGATGTACTTCTGGCCCACTCGGGGCAGACCTTTTTCAAAAATTTGGTTCCCAGTTACCCTCTCCTGTGTGAAGATTGAAACAAGCAAAAACAAGACTAGCGCGCTTGAACATAGCTTTTTCATAACT
>CAYTND010000049.1:0-10314 GCA_964438965.1 uncultured Pirellulales bacterium | reverse complement strand
TCCCTGTTGAATCAACGGCAGGGAATATGTTTCCAGTACATTGCCTTGCTTTAAGTACAAGGTGTCGAAAGTGTCCAGGTCGTCAGGAGAGGGAGCCTGCAGCTTTTCAAGAAATGCGGATGGGTCATCTAATCGGCAGCCAAGATGTTCGAGCAGTCTTTCGTCATTTCGCTGCTGAACCAGCTCTTCAGGAACATCCCAAATCTTCGCAAATCGCTTGTTCATGTGGCTGACGCGGCCGTTTTCATCAATCACCAGAATACCATCGGCGGTAGATTCAAGAGTTCCTCTCAAGAGGTCATCACTGCTGCGCAGTTGGTGCTCCATTTCTCTGAGGGTTGCCAACTCCTTTTTCGCGGTGATGTCATAAAGAACACCCTGGCTTCCATTAGTTTGGCCTTTGATGTTCTTGGTACGGGTTGAGAACAGCGTAACAAACAGCTTCCTGCCCTTGGCGGTTCTCAAGGTCAGCTCTTCGACTTCGACACTTGCTTTCTTCAACTGGTCCAAAATCCGGTCTCGCTGATGAGGATTGTCCCAGAACCGTTCCGGTAAAAACAGCTTGTTTATAAGTTCGTCCGGGTTGGTTACCTCCAGCAATTTCATTAAGGCAGGATTAACATAGGTTGTATTATTATTCAAATCGACGATATAAATGCAGTTGCGGGACTCGTTTAGAAGCCTGAAGTAGTTTTCTTCCTCTTCCTGGAGCCTGCCTTTGATGGCCTTGAGGATATCGGTCTGAGTTACCACCCCTCGTAGAGTTTTGTCATCCATAACGAGCAGCCGGCGAATTCTCATCCTTTCCATCATTTTGCTGGCGCTTGGAATAGAGTAGTTGGAAGGTACGCTCATCACCGGAGAAGACATTACGTTTTGTAGAATAGTCTGGGCCGGATTTCGTTTCAGGGCAATGACTCTTTTGAGAAGGTCCCGTTCGGTAAAGATGCCCACAACAGCGTCGTTGTCCATAGCGACCAGACAGGATATGTCTCGAGAAGCCATTACCTCTACAGCCTCTTTGACAGTTGCCGAACCGGCTATAACAGCCACGTCAGAGGTCATAAGTTTTTCGACATCCTTCCACATGCTGTAAGATGCCAGGACTCGGACGATGTCGGTTTGTGTTATGATACCAACCGGCCGTTCCTCCTCCAGAACGACAAGTCGCCTGATGTTTTCGGCTTCCATGATTCTGCCGGCGTCCATGACCGAAAGATTACGAGGTGCGCTGCGGACAGGGGAGGACATAATCCGCTCTACTGTCATTCTGCGGAAATCATTTCCCTCAGCCACGGCCCTTTTCAGCAGGTCCGTCTCTGTAATAATTCCTGACAAATCTCCGTTGTCTGAAACAATGATGCAGGATATGTTTTTATCCGACATGATTTTGGCAGCTGAGACCACAGAGCTTCCCGGACAGACGGTGGCGACATCTTCAGTCATTATATCGCCCACTTCCAGCCAACTCCGGGAGGTGGCCGGCAAAGGACTCGAGAAACTATGTCTTATCTGGCTCTCGACCAATTCCTTGTGTTGTGGTCTGTCACTGTTTTCTGTCATTATGCCATTTTCCCCATACTATGCTCTATTCCAAGTTTTTCTTCCAGCTCCCTAATTTGTTTCTTCAAATTCTGATTTTCAGTATTGAGTTCTTCTTCTATAAGTATTCGCTCGGATATGTCGCGAGCTACTCCGACAATCGCAACCTCGTTTCCATTTGAATCTTTAATAGTTGACCTGGAAAGAGAGACGGGAAATACGCTGTCGTCGTTTCGTTTATGGTAGAAGCCGACTTCCCAGGAGCTTCCAATGGTTCGGGTCTGAAAGACACTTCTGGTATTTTCGGTTTGCTGTTTTCCTATCCAGAGGACAGAGCTGTTTTCCCCGATAATCTCCTGCTCCTTATACCTGTAAGTATTGCAGAATGCCTTATTAACGAAGATAATCCTGCCCTGAACGTCGGTAATATAGACGCTATCGTCGGTGCTCATAATAGCGCCTGAGAGCAGTTGGAGTTTCTTTTCGATAATCTTGTGGCTGACGGCGTTTTCGACGGTTATCGGAATGGCTTTGAGATAGTTTTGGCTGAGGTCTTTTATCAGATAATCGTAAGCGCCGGCCTTCCAGGCTTTGATGGCTGTTTCCTCGTCACCGGCTCCGGTAACAACTATAACGGGGGTATTCTCCGCCGACTTCAGGATTTCAAAAGCTGTGCCGTCCCCGAGTGAGTGGTCGGTAATTACGATATCAAACCGGTCGGAATCCAATGCTTGCCGGGCCTCTGAGACAGAGCCTGCGATTGTACAATCATAGGGGATGTCATTCTCGTCCACGAAGCGTTTAAAGGCCATCTGATCGAGCTGGTTGTCTTCGATGAACAAAATTTTGTATCTTGTGTTTTCCATGGTTTTAATCTCCATTTGACGGTAGCTCACTTAATGTCCAATACAGGTTAATGGTATTGATTGCTTTGGTAAACTTTGCATAATCGACGGATTTAACTATATAACCAGCGGCGCCGAGTCCAAAGCTTTCGACAATATCCTGCTGTTGGCTGGATGTAGTCAGGACTATGACGGGAATTTTTTTTAAGACCTCGTCTGCTTTTACGATTTTTAGAAATTCGATGCCGTTCATCTTGGGCATATTCAAATCCAGGAGTATGATACACGGCTTTTTATTGCCGTCGTTTTTTAGATACTCCAGGGCTTCTTCGCCGTTAGCTGCGCTAACCAGCTGGTTTTTAATCTTCAGGTCTTTGAACGCACGTTCGACAATCATTACGTCCACACCGTCATCTTCAGCGAGTAATATTGGCTTCAAGTTTTTCATTTTTAGCCCCCATTTTGGTTCCCGCAAGGCGGGGTCCCTTTTGTTTTGGCAAAGTAAAGAAGAAAGTGCTTCCTTCGCCAACTTTTGATTTGACCCAGATTTTTCCGTCATATAACTCGACAATTTTCTTTGCCACGGTAAGTCCTACGCCGGTGCCTTCGAAGTAGGGAGAGGTCGGCAATGTCTGGAATATTTTGAAGATTTTTTCGAAGTGTTTTTCTTCGATACCAGGCCCATTATCGGCGACACTGAATTTCCAGAATCCGTCCTGTTCGACGCAGCCGACTTTTATCCAGCCCTGCGGCTTGTCCATATACTTTATGGCGTTGCTGAGCAGGTTCTGGAATACCTGCATAATGTGAGTTTCTTCACAGTCAATTACAGGCAGTTCGTTTTCGATTGTAACTGTAATGTTTTCCGGCGGAACGACCATGTTGATAATTTCCGGGGCAAAGTTATTGAGATTGACCGGGCCCCGTTTTTCCTCTGTCCGGCCGGCTCTCGAATATTGAAGGGCACCTTCAATCAGGCTATACATTCGCTCGACGCGCTCCAGGAGCAAATTCATTTGCTCATTGGCCTGGTCACCGAGCTTGTCCGCACAGTCGGCTAATATCCAGTTGGCTAAGGTCTTAATCCCGCGGAGCGGCGCTTTTAAATCGTGCGAGACTATAGATGCAAATTCTTTCAAGTCTTTGTTAATGTGGTCAACTTTTTTGATAAGTTCATCCTGCCTGGTTTCCTTATGCGCAAGTGCCTTCTCCGTCTGCCTGTGCTGTGCAATTTCCTGTTGGAGCTGTTCATTGGCCTTTTCCAGTTCATGTGTTCGTTCTTCGGCCATTTGCTCTAATTGTCCCATCTTCATAGATGCCTGTTTAGCTAAGGTCCATTTTTCCGTCAGGGCGGTGGCGAGCTGGGCGACCTCGGCGCTGTCGAATGGCTTTTTTAGAATCAGAAGGTTCTGCGACCTTCCGAGGCGCCGGGTTATATCTTCCCAGGAATAGTCGGAATAAGCCGTGCAGATTACGACCTGAATGTTAGGGTTGGCTTTCCATATATGCTCTATCGTTTCCAGCCCGTCCCAGCCCGGAGGCATCCGCATATCGACGAAAACCAGCTCGTACGGGCGGTTTTCGG
Organism: uncultured Pirellulales bacterium; assembly: GCA_964438965.1. Lineage (GTDB taxonomy): Bacteria > Planctomycetota > Phycisphaerae > Sedimentisphaerales > Anaerobacaceae > NIOZ-UU13. The sequence continues at coordinate 6,342 of CAYTND010000049.1, read as the reverse complement.
AAAGGGCCTGTTTAATCTTTTCGTACCCTTCTTCTCCCTGAGATGCAAAGTCGAGTTCATAATTGCTCTTGGGCGTGGATTTACGGGTGCTGCGGCCCAAAACCTCAGTCCCAAGCGAGTCCAGTTTCTTGTTGGGTTGCTCTTCGAGGAGAATGGTTTTGAAATCCTCGTGAATGTTGTGATTGTCATCTATGACGAGAATACGGTGAGGGACCCCGCCTTGCGGTCCGCAGGACACCTGCCGGTGGAGCCCAACTATTTCTTTTTCGCCGTTATTCATTTTGCAATCTCCTGTGTTTGAAAGGGTAGTTCAAGGATGAAGACGGTGCCCTTGCCTTGTCCATCGCTGTGTGCGGTTAGTGAGCCATTCATTTCTTTCGCTGTAAGAGCTGCGCTATGCAGCCCAAATCCATAGCCGTGCTTTTTGGTTGTGAAACCATGCTCGAAGATACGAGTAAGGTTCTCTTCGGTGATACCGATGCCGTTGTCGTGTACCTCAATGCGGAAATGCCCGCCTTGCGGCCCTGTTACACATATCGTGAGAATCCTGTCGTCTTGGTTACTATCGGACAGGGCGTATTTTGCGTTGCTAATGAGGTTTGTTAGAATCTGAAGGACCTTATGGTGGTCGAGCAGGACGGGCGGCAGGTCCGCGAATTCACGTTTTACTTCCACGCCGTGCCGGGTTAGGGCTTCGGCGTTTATGCGGATAGCGTCTCCGACAAGTTCAGCGACAAAGACTGACTCGATCATATTTGTTGTTTTACTATATGATTGCTGAAGCTGGATGATATCGGCCATATGCTCAACATGTTTGGTCAATGTCTCCATGGCCTCGATGTAGCGTTCTTGTTCTGTGATAAGTTCTTGAGACAAGTTGGCCAGGAAGGCCGGCAGTTTCCTGCCTCGTTCCTCGGTTGTTATAAATGTGCCAAGGTCGTCTGCGTGTTCTTCGAGCAGGCCCACCACTTCGGCGAGATAGGACACCTTTGAATTTCGGACATTGTTCTGAATCGAGGCAGTGGTAACACTGACACTGTTGAGGACATTGCCCACGTTGTGCAGCACATCCGTTGCTGTCTCAGCCACGCCCATCTTGCGTGCTGTTAAAACCAGCGTCTCCTCGTCCTGCTTGCGCTGTTTGGCCATTTGGTTGAAAGCAGCGGCCAATTCGCCAATTTCATCCCTTGACTTAATCTCTACTTTGGCGTCTAATTCACCTTTGCCTACCTTAATCGCTGCGTTCTTCAGTTTTGTGATAGGCTTCGAGATAGCTCTGGATGTGAAATAGCCAAGACCAATCACCAGAATAACAGCCAGAACTCCAATCTCATAAATGAGCTTCTTGGATTGCTTAATTATCCCAACGGCGTTTTGGTATGCGTTCTCTACCTTTTCTTTTTGAATTTCCGTAAGCTCCTTTAAATTAGAATCCAGGCCGTCCACTACATGTTCATAATCCGTAAAGATTTTATGGCTTACAAACCCTTTAATTTCGAACTCGTTAAACATTATCCTGGCTTTTCCAAGTAAAGCGTTATGGCCTTCTGTTATCGCTTCAAATAACTCTCTTTCTTTTTTCCTTCCAGGCTCATTTAACTTAGCAATATTTCTAAACTTTTTGGTTTCCACATCAAATTTTTTTACCACGGCAAGAAAGTCCTCCTTTTCGCTTTTTTCTCCAGAGATTATATAGGCAAAACTTTCCTCCACTGCCATCATTGCTTTTGCGTATAAAGATTGGATTGCATCGAGCGCAGGCGTATGGAATTCACCTAACTCTGTTAGTTCATTTTCAATTGGAATAACAGCGACAGCACAAGCTAAGGCAATAAGTACGCCTACCATTATAAAACTTAATGTCAATTTTTGACTTATTTTCATTTCAGATATTTTCTTTCTTTCGTAACCGTCTCAAATTAGAGAGACGTTCTGCAATCCCTCGGCCACCGTTCCCAACGGCGAGCTTCCAGCCAGGCCGCTCATTTTCCGGACTTGTCCGGTCTTACATCGTATTTCACTTGAGGGTTATCGGCATATAAGAGGTGTGATTTCAGAAGAAAAGGCTTTTCGGAGGCAAGAACAAGACTTTTTCTGATATAATTGACAACGGGGTTGACAACGGCATTGACGGCTGCTATAATAATATAGTTGTATTTACCGCCTAAATAATAAAGACGCAGGCTGACCTCGTTAGAAACTCTATACGGGGTAATGATATGACACAAAAGGAAAATTTTCTAATAGGGCTGACAGATAAATAAGGCCCGCCCGATAACTGTAGCCGAAATGTGGTTTTCATAGAGGGCAATAACGATGAAAAGCGTTTCTGTGTGTAAGGTGATTTTGGTTGTTGTTTTGTGTGCTTTGTTTTTAGTGCCTTTGGGGTGCAAGTCTTACGACCAGTTGGGTGAGACCGCGGCTGAAGGCCACAGAAGACATAAACGCGCTCTTCGTATTAACCGTCAGGAGATGATGGCAGACATAGACGCGGTTCTGCTTCTTGATAAGCCCAGCAAACTGACCGACAAGAGGATACCATAATACTTCAGAAGACAGAAGTCGGAAGTCAGAAGTCAGAAGTCGAAAATCTGTTCTCTGTCTTCTGTCCTCTGTATTCCGGTACAAGCTCCTTGATTTTCTGAACTATTTGGCTGTGGTTTTGCGCTTTGGCGATATTTACCAGCTCGTTTATGCCTACCCGAAGGCTGTCCCGGTCCATCGGAATATTTTTCCATATACTGATTTTAGGATGCCTTGTGCGCTGCATATCTTCACCTTCTATCGAAAGTTCCTCGAAGAGTTTTTCACCTGCTCTGGGTCCTGTGAAAACCATTTCAATTTCTTCTCCGGGTCTGAAGCCGCTGAGTGTAATAAGTGTCTTGGCCAATGCCACGATTTTTATTGGTTCGCCCATATCGAGCACGAAGATTTCTCCACCTTTTCCCATTGCTGCCGCCTGAAGAATGAGCTGGCTTGCCTCGGGTATGGTCATAAAGTACCGTTTCATTTTTGGGTCGGTGATAGTTACTGGTCCACCTTCGGCTATCTGCTTTTTGAAGATAGGTACCACTGAACCCTCAGAATCAAGCACGTTGCCAAACCGCACGGTCACAAAGTGTGTTTTGCTGGTTGTGCTTAAATCCTGAACATACATTTCCGCAATTCGTTTGGATGAGCCCATTATGCTGGTTGGATTGACGGCTTTGTCTGTGCTGATCATTACAAAGTTTGTAGTGCCGTGCCTGTCCGCGGCATCAGCGACGACTTGTGTGCCAACGATATTGTTTTTGATGGCTTCGCCGGCGTTAAGCTCCATCAAAGGTACGTGCTTATGGGCGGCGGCGTGAATAACAACCTGTGGTTTGTAATTTTTGAAAATTTCGTCCGCGCGGGTACTGTCGGTAATGTTGCAAATAATCGCTTTTATGGGGACGGCGGGAAATTGTTTGCGCAGTTCGCGCTCTATGTAGAATAGTGGATTTTCGGCCTGCTCAATAAGCAAAAGCGGATTCGGGTTGAAATTGCATAGCTGTCTGCACATTTCTGAACCGATGGAACCGCCGGCGCCGGTAACCAGAATTATTTTGTCCCGGGCAAAGGCTTCTATTAAGTCCAGGTCAAGCTGCACAGCTTCTCTGCCCAACAAATCGTTAATGTCCACCTCTCGAATTTGTGAAACACGGAGCTTTCCAGAGGCAATATCGGTTATTGATGGTACGGTCTGGAACTTAATTTTGGTGCCTTCGCATACCCGAACAACTCGCATTCGTTCGCTATGGCTGGCTGAGGGCATTGCGATGGCAATTTCTTCGATGTTGCGCTCCTCACAGACTTTTGGTAGTTGCTCAACAGTGCCAAGGACCGGTATTCCATGAATATTAATGCCTTTTTTGACGGGGTCATCATCAATAAAACCGACAACCTCATATTGGGCTACGGGCATACGGTGAATTTCTCGCAGAAGTGCTTCGCCTGCATTGCCTGCGCCGACTATAAGAAATCGCTTCAGTCGGCCTGCTTCGGCAGTGCGAAACTCCTCATAGTATAGCCGTATTAGTATCCGCAATCCGCCAAGCATCAAAACTGTGGCAAACATATCGGCCATACATACACCTTCGGCAGGCCTTTTCAGGTCCGGTGGTAGATTTGCACGAATGGAATCAATGCGGCCCATTGCAAACCATAGAACTACGATAATTAAAGTGCTTATCACCGAGGCCTGTAGTATCCCACGAAGATCGAAAATCCCCACATAGCGCCACCAGCCACGGTACTGCTTGAAAAACCCAAATACCGGCAGCTTGACGATAAGAAAAAACAGGAGCAACGGAGGGTATAGATGAAGCCACTTCGTTTCAGTAGGATCTGAGGGTATGAACTGCATTTTGTGTACCACCAGGAAGGAAAGCATCAAAGAGGCGGCGAAGGCAATTATGTGAGCAAGTATAATCAGAGGCTTGCGGAAACGGAGCAACGTAGTAGGGGGGGGAGTCGAAGATTCCGGCAGGTTTTGGTTCTTGTCGTTTAGCTGTGTACTTGTGTTTGTCTCAGGTGACATAGTCACTTATATAATAACACCTTGCGTCTATTGATAAAATCTTACTCTTTTGAAGACGATGAATCCGGTTCTACCTGCGGTTCCGACTGTAACTGGTCTTGCTGAGGCTGGGATTCGGTTGTGGCCGGCTCGATTTCTGCTTCGTCTAAATATGTATAAATATCATCCAGGGCAGTATTGTCAACTTTGTTGCGCATAAGTGAATAGATTATGGTATTGGCAGAGAAATAAAAACTTATTATGAAAGAGACTACTAAACCGATGACGGCTAATAAGAACAAGTGTACCAAAAAGGTCGCCAATGATTCGGCCCAGTTAGCTGCTGCCAAACCTGAAGAGCCAAGCAGTTTCATAAATTCCGGCTTTGGCCAGATGGCTGTAAGCTTATTGACCTCGTTGCTGTTTTCTACCCAGACGCCAAGCTGCAAAGATTGATGTGTAACCCAGAGCAGTAAAAAAGCAAAAAGTCGAACAAATGTGTAACAAACTGCGCCATATACCGCGGCTATTGCCGTGTAAAAAACCATTCGCCAGGGCTTTGCATATACATAACTAAAAGAACGGCTTATCGCATCAAAACAGTCCGAGCCGTCGTACGCTACAGCGGGGAACATCAGGTTGAATCCAGCAAACGCCCCTATCAAAACGACCGTTATCAGCGCGCCTGCAATCAGAGCTAACGACACAAAGATACCTATTATCAGCTCACCGGCCCAGGGAATGTTGCCCATCAGCCCGAGGAGAAATATGAACAGGACTGGGAGGATGATTATACCGACCGGTGCCAGAGGAGCGGTGAAGAAACTTGTAAATCTTTTTGTGCTAAAAAGCAGTGCCTCGGTTAGGCCGGGTTTTTCGCCCCGGGCAAATTGCAGCGCTGCGATTCGGCAGATAGCACCACCGGCGATGGAAATAACAGCAAGTTTTATTACAAAAAAGATGATGCAATAAACGAAGTGGCGCCTTAATGCCCATTCCACCGCCTTGAAATAATCAGCGATATTTTTCACTACACCCCGGATGTCGAAAGCGAATACAGAATCTACTGCGCCCTGGAATTTTGTAGCGGAGAAGTGCCAGAGTGTTGAGAATACACCCCTACGCTCATTCATGAATTCTTTGTTTTCTTTAATGAATTGTTGTAGCTCGCCGGGATTCGTTATATAGATATCCAACTCTGTAACTCTGTCCCCTCTGCCCACGACTGTTTTGCTGAAGTCCATAATCCAGCCGGCCAGGCATATAATACCCAGAGCCGAAAAAGTAATTATCAATTTGGTCGGCTGGATGGCCATTCGGAAAGTTCGGAATATTTTCGGAAAAAGAAGGCCGTCAAAAACCTTAGAGGAATCATTTTCACTGACCATTTTGCTTCCTTTCAAAAATGTTACGACCGGTATCGGCCTGATGAAGGATAACCGGGACCCCGCCTTGCGGGAAGCCTGCAAATATATATAACGTATTATCGGTCGGTTTCAATAAATTTCATAAGATTTTGTTTCTGAATGCGGCTGTTTACTGCTTGTCAGAAGGCCTATCAGAGGAAGTATCGGATGGCTCGCCGGATTCTTGCGAGTCTGGTCTGGAGGCTATTTTGTATTTGGAATCCAGCCAGGCGCCCAAATCTATAAGCTTGCATCGTTTGGAGCAGAAGGGAAAGAATGTTGCTTGTTTAGATTGCTCTTGAATTGATGCTTTAACGGTTTTGTGACAGACCGGACAACTGTGTTTTATACTATCTTTCATCGTGACTGGATAGCTTTCGGTACGCCTGTCGAGGC
>CAYTND010000048.1:0-10354 GCA_964438965.1 uncultured Pirellulales bacterium | reverse complement strand
CACAGGTGCGGTTACGCAAGTGCAGGCAATTCGGGGCCTATACCGATTGATTCGGCATAGGCCCCCTTTTTTTGGTAATTTGTGAGTGGTGAAGCGTGGGCGGAAGACGGAAGACAGGGATTAGAGAATTAGAGATTAGAGATTGTTTCGGTGCAAAACCCGCCGAGTAAATCGGCGGGCTAAATATAACAGCATAAACCCCCAAGGGCAGGCCTGGGGGGCCAAACAACCCTCCAATAAATTTGGGGGCTAAATATTTTTTATGTGTTTGTCCTTGACGAGCCGGCTTTTAATTGATAATTGATAATCAGGACAGGTTTAGGTTAAAGGACGACTTCTGCAAAATCGAGGTTAGGCATACTTTGGAAAGGGAAAATTTTCTTTTAGTTTTTTCTTTCCAAACAGTACGTTGTTGTATAATAGATTGCATAACTCTTTTAGGTTTAAGGTTGAAAGGAGGCCATTATGGCAAGGATAGTTCTTACAGCAGTAGTCATCGTCTTATTGAACGTGCTGGCTGGCTGCCAGGGTGTTGACAGCGGCAGAGGCCAGCTTGTGCCGGCCCGCACCAGGACGCCGCTCGGGTCTACCAGTGTAGTTAATATTGCCAAAGCGGGAGAGACCGATTTTGTCGAGCAGATAGTGGTCAATCGACAGGCATACCGGCAGGGACTCGAACTGCTGATAAAATACTACACCAGGACCGGCAACAATATGAAGTTCAAGTGGGCCAAAGAGGAGCTGGCGGCACTGGATTCCATCCCACAGTATAAGTACATTGTCGAGGCTGAGTCAGCCGGGGCAAATCTGAGAGCGAGCACTTCGATTCCAGAAGCAGATGACCTCTATATGGATGCGCTGGATCTCGAAAAAGATGCCGGAGTATTAATCTTCGGCAAAAATAACGATTTGTTACGTTTGGCCCTGGATAAATATGACCGACTCATAAGAAACTACCCTTCCAGTGACAAGATTGATGATGCGGCATACAAGGCCGGTGAAATTTATGAATATTTCCAGGATTACTCGATAGCGCTTTTGTATTACGAAAGAGCCTATCAGTGGGACCCTGATGCGACTCATCCCGCGAGGTTCAGGTCGGCTCGTATTCTGGATAAACGGCTGCACCGCTATGCGGAGGCACTGGAACTTTATCGGCAGGCCATCAAAACGGAAGGTAAGTATGGAAAGTTCAGAATATGGAAAGAGTATGCAGAAGAGCGGATAAAAGCGTTGTACAAGACCTACAAGGACAATGAGTAACGCTGACAAAAGTTTGAGGTAAAGGTTTTTAAAGTAGGAACTCGGGCCTGGCTGGATATCAGGCCCGTTTTTTTTTATGTAATAAGAAAAAAGATGCTGTTGGAATTTGAGCAAAAAGTGGCTGACTTCATAAGGGCGAATAAGCTCTTCGGCTCTGCGGATAAAGCTCGCCTGCCGGCGGCCAAGGTTTTGTTGGCAGTTTCCGGCGGAGCGGATTCAACGGCACTTCTATATGCAATGCCGGCGCTGAGCAGTGAGAACGTTTTCAGGGCCGAGCTGCTCTGTGCCCATATAAATCATCAGTTGAGAGGAGCTGAAGCGGATTTGGATGAAGATTTTGTTATCGCACAGTCATCCAGGCTGAAGTTAGCCATAACAACGAGGCGAGTGGATGTTCGCGGGTATGCCGGTCGTAATAAGCTGTCGATTGAGACGGCCGCCCGGAAACTGCGGATTAAAAATCTTCTCGATATTGCAAGGGCCAACAACTGCAAGGCGATAGCAACGGCACATCAAAAAAATGACAATGCCGAGACCATCCTGCAGCGATTAACTCGCGGCACAGGATTTCGCGGACTCGGAGGGATTTGGCCGATGCGTGTCTTTGGCTATGAGTTTAGTGATGTTTGTAAAACAAATGAAACTGTGGTGAAAACAAGAGGCACAAATAGGTCAACTTCAACACCCCCAAACAAGTTTGAGGGTGGCACCCAGTACTGCCCGAATTTTGTAAGGCCGTTGCTGTGTGTCCGGCGAGATGAGATTATCGAGTATTTAGAACAGCGGAATCTAAAATGGCGACAGGACCATACAAATGCCGATTGTACATACAGGCGAAACTATATTCGGCATCGGCTGCTTCCGGCGTTACAACAAGACTGCACCGGCTTACTCGTGGAGCAATTATCCGAACTGTCCGAACCAGCCCGCAGGTTCTTTAAGCTGGTTTGCAGCCGTGCAGATAAGGTATGGCCAAAAACTGCTGATTGTGCCGGTGAAAAGGTAACGCTGGATTCGAAGATGCTTCTGGCTCAACCACAACCGGTAATGGTTGAGCTGGTCCGGCGAAGTTTGACAGCCGTCGGCTGCGGCGAGAGAGATTTGACGCAACGTCACTATGAAAGGATATTACAATTAGCAGAACAAAACGTCAGCGGCAGGAAAATAGAATTGCCGGGTGAATTTGTGGTTGGCGCCGAATACGGGAATTTGATTTTTTCTCGGCCTGAAAAAAGACCTTATTCCAGCGAGCAAACCGGCGAAAGTACAGGAGTGGAAATTCCGGGACAGAGGAGATTTGGCAGATATTTGATAGAAGCAACAATCCTCGAAGCCGATGAGGAGAAATTCGAGAAATTCAAAGCGGAAAAAACCAATTTTATCGAGAGGTTTGACTTTGATAAGATAAAGCCGCCGTTGGTCGTTCGTTTTCGCAAGCCCGGCGACAGGTTTGTCCCTTTGGGTTTGGGCAAAGAGAAAAAGGTGGGCAAATTCCTTACCGCTGCGCGAGTACCACAGGAAGTACGACAGAAACTTCTTATTGTCGCTGATAGTGAAAGGATAATCTGGGTTTGGCCGATTCGAACAGGTGAGCAAGCCAAGGTTACCGGCAGGACTCGAAAAATACTTCAGCTGCAAATAACTGATGCCAAGCCGGCATGTTAAGCGCATAAAAGCGCATAAAAAGGCCGAGCAAGATTAGCCCGGCCTTTCATGCATACGCCAAAGGATACCCCATAGGCAACAAGAAAAAAAACGAAAAAAACCATGATACTCTAACCATAATGACACAAGCGGCCTAACGGTGGAATTCAGCGACTGCACGGAGATGGCATCCCTGTGTAGCCGCCGGTTCGGCTCAGACAATCCGCATAGGCAGTTTGAAAGAAGCTGCCCATCCTACGGCGCTGAGTTCGTTTTCTTATAGGCTTTGACCATATCCGTTACCAGCACTCCGTCGATGGTCATACCCGTTAAATCGCAATTCACGATCCTGGTATTCCTGAAAAAGCTGTTTTGGATCGTACAGTCGTCAAGCTCAATGCTGTTGAAAACAGCCGGCTGCTTTGGGTGGCCTTCGCCTGTGTTCATGCAGCTAAACGATGCGCCGCCGAAATCAACGGCACCGATATCTGCGCCGCGCAAGTTGATATTGAAGAATTTTGCTCCGCTGAGGTCTGTGTCTTCAAAAACTGTCCCTGACATGTTGACGTGGCGGAACTCTGAACCTGCGATGTCTTTGTGTTCGACTTTGTACTTTTCAGACATTGTCCTTCTTTCCTTTCTATACTCAGCACCTCGAAAAATCTCTTAGGATTCGTGTTCTCACTATATAATGCAGGATTAGCTGTGTTTGCGACAGGAAAAAAATGGAAAACAGGTTTGGTAAGTACCGCCGAATTATTGTTCAAAAGCGCATAAAAAGGCCGAGCAAGAAACCCTGCCTTGACAGGGGTCTTAAACATTTTTGCACATTCTATTCTGTGGGTTTGCCGTAAACTTCGACTTCAATATAGTGGTTCAAATCATCGCCGGTATTGCCGTTGCTGTAGAGGCGGACATAACGAGCACGGACACCCTTAGCATCGATAAGTTCACCTTCATAAGTTTCAATATAGTGCATATCTTCTCCGGCACCCAAGCCGGATGAGTTGTCGATATCATTGTTGAACAGTGTCCTGACATTCGTGATAAAATCGGGGTCATCGGCAACCTGCACCACCACATCGAAATAGACCTTAGCCTGTTTGTGGTAATGCCATACTCCAACGGCGTAAATATTATGCTCAGCTACAAGGTCGATTGTAACGTGCTGGGCGAACGGGCCTAACTCGACATAGCTGCCGTCGGCGGCTTCTTTGTCGCCGTCTGTAATCATTTCTATTTCGCCGATGATGGGTTCTTCGTCACTGCTGGAGACCGGTTTACCTAAAGCGACGTTTGTCGTTCCGACCGGGGCCAGGAATGGCGGTCGGTCGCCGATGCTGAATTTCCTGAGATTGTTGACCCTTATGGGCTCTTTTGTGCCGACGAACATTGGCGTTGGTAGCTTTATGTCCAGCGGAGCCAATCTGGAATCGGCTGTGTGTGGCAACGCTGAAGCGATAGCTGATACGCCAGGGTTCTGCCGAGTTGATGTATTCGGATTCGGGTGATGTATTGCAATAACTGCTATTACTATAGCCGCGGCAGCGGCTGTCAGTTTTGTAATCGAGCTTTTCACAATTGTTCTCCATACATTAGACGCGATTACGCCTGGTTTTTCGTTCTTCAAAGCATATAAGACTCACCTGCCTGATATCAGAACAATCAACCGTCATTATTATGACGATGGCCAAATACATTTTGATATAAACAAAATTGTTTTTTTCGGCAGATTCTCCTGTGCCACGTCCTTGACACTCAAATCACCGTAAATGACGCGGTAGGTTGGTGAGTCTTTCGGCTGATACCAAAATACCACCTTATCCGCCTCAAACTTGCTTGGGAGTGTTCAAAAACAACCCATTTGTGTTCTCCCTTTTCACAACAGCTTCCTTTATTTTACAAAACTTTACAAACATCAATAGCAGCGCATAAAATTTGGCTTTTACTTTACGACAGTCGTCGTGATATACTATGAGCAGGCTCTTGCAAAATCGAAAAAAAGGAATTTTTCTATTTTTGCCATTAACAAAATGCTGCTCAGTAACGACTAACTTCATTGGAGACAAGTATGGCCGAAGAACATTCTGTTTCAGCAAAGGTTTACCAGACCGCAGAGCTTGGCAATCTGAGCATCCTTGATATGTTGACTTACTTTGAAAAGCGCGGTGCAATGCGGGTCTCCGATTTGCACATCAAGGTCGGCGCACCCCCTGCATATCGCATCGACGGCGACCTGGTTAAGCTTAAAGGCCCAACTGTAACCCCACAGATAGCAAAGCAGCTTATCTACCCGCTTCTAAGCAACGAAAATCTGCGTAAGTTCCGGACCCAGCACAGCGTGGACTGCTCTTATCGACTGCGCTCACTCCAATTTCGAATAAACATCTTCAGGGAAAACGATGGCATAGCCGGGGCAATCCGGGCCTTATCGCTGGATATCCCAAAAATAGAGGACATCGGCTTTCCAAATGACATCTGGAAGGACATCATCAATCGCAGACACGGCCTGGTCCTAATGACCGGCATCACAGGCGCCGGCAAATCCACGACGATTGCCTCACTAATCCACCGAATCAGCGTAAAGAGTGCCTGCCGAATTATGAGCGTCGAGGACCCCATCGAATACATCTTTCCGCAAGAATACTCGATTATCTCCCAGCGTGAGCTGGGAAGGGACGTCAAATCCTTCATTGCAGGTTTGAAAGAAATGCTCCGCCAGGACCCTGACATAATATTCGTCGGCGAGATGCGTGACGCCGAGACAATATCTATGACCCTTATGGCCGCCGAGACAGGCCACCTTGTGTTCTCCACACTGCACACAAGAGATGCGACCGGTACGATAACACGGATATTAGACTACTTCCCCGCCGGCAGACAGTCCGAGGTCCGCAACCAGCTCTCGCTCGGACTCGCCTATATTATATGCCAGAAGCTCGTGCCCAAAAAGGATGGAACCGGCAGGATTGTAGCGATGGAAATACTTAACAACAACTACGCCTGTGCCAACCTTATACGAACCGGCAAAATAGAGCAAATGTATTCGCAACTGCAAACAAAGACTCGAAACAGGCCCGACGAAAAAATGATGGCGATGGAAAAGCATCTGGCTATGCTCGTAAAACAGGACAAAGTTGACCTGCTGGAGGCCAAAAAATGGGCCAACGATCTCAAAAGCTTTGCTGACTGTATGCAGCGGGACTAAGGACTTGTAAATAAATTATCTTCCATTTTTGGCCGGCTGCGGCTGGCAGTGTCAGCAAAACTCGGACTACCAACCAGTAGGCCTGCGTTTTGCTTCCTTGCCAGCCTTGTCCTCGCTGGAGCCAAAACGAAACCTAATTTCTTTACCAGTCCTAAGTCGTCGCTCGTGACTTGTCGCTCGGGTCACGAGTTACAAGACACGGGTCGCGAAATACTATGACAATCCAGTTTTTTTGCCCCAATTGCAATGAGATAATCGGATTTGCCGATAAACACTCCGGAAAGCGCGCACGCTGTACTAATTGTGGCCAGCTTTTCATAATCCCAGCCGAAAATTACAAAAAGCCGAAAAAAGTCGAACTATCCAAAGAAAAAAAAGAAAAAGGCGAGCCGATGCCCGGCTTTTACCGCGCCGTGTTTGTTGACAATTGGAAGCTGTTTTTGGACCCTGAAAACGTAACTTCGCTGGTCTTTGTAATTGCGGCGGTATGCTTCAAATTCTTCTCAGCAGGTTCGCCCTGTTGTGCTTTTGTAACAAACTATGCTGTGTGGGGCTGGCTGCTCGGATTTTACCTCAACATTATCTACGAGACGGCTTTTGAGATAGAAAAGCTGCCGGAAATTTACCTCGGAACGAGCATTACCTTCGTATGGTACATCATCAAACCGTTTTTTCTTTTCTCCATTACTATGGCCGCCGTCCAGCTCCCATTCATCATCACACTTATATTGCTCAAAGACGAAGGCCTGACATTCGAGAATATCCGGCAGGCCGAATTCGGTTTCCGATTGCTGTTGCAGGTTCTCTTTATCCTTGGCCTGTTCTTATTTCCGATAGCCATATTAACTACAGCCATTGGCAAAGATATTACTATGTTCAGGCCCGATTACCTTCTTGGCCCTGTATTCAAAGCGTTTGTCCCTTATGTTGTAACGGTGGTCTTACTTATCGCTGCCGCTCTTCTTGAAACGCAGACGGCCCAATACACCGGCGCCGGCTTGCTAACAACCGCAGGCCATCTGGCGATGAACTTTGCCGTTCAGGTCATCGCGATAATTGCGATGCGCTCAATCGGCCTGTTCTACCGGCACTATAACTGCCATCTCGCCTGGTAAATTTTCCTTGATATTTAGCCCCAGTTTCACTGGGGGTTTCTTTTCTAATCTCTAATTCTTAATTTATGTCATAGGTATTCTAAATTCTTTACATCATCCAACTTTAGCTCACTTTAGGCACTTTATCCGCCGCGGCGGATTTAGTTCACTTTAGCTCACTACTAACCTATTCTCTAATTCACCATCTGTCTTCGGTCCTCCGCCCACCGTCGTCTGCATCCACGACTCCTCACTGTGCGAGATATCCCCGCTTTGTGCCGAAACCAGTTCGCGCTGCCCCCCCATGATGAACTCAAAGTCGTATCCAACGTCCGGACAGGCAGGCGGGAGGAAGTGGAGGTTAAGGCGTAGTTATCCACTCCACCTTGTCCACCCAGCCGCAGTCGCTGCCAGAGCCCGTGCCCTTGTCCTTCACGTATCGCCATTCCAACATGTGCGAACCCGAAGTACCGATCGTGTACGTCTTCTGTTGCCAGTTCACTGAACCGCTGATATGGTTCTGCAGCGAGCCGTCAATGTAAAACTCCAGGAAGTCATAATAGTCTTCAGACGATACTTTCCAGTAAAACTTCACTGTTCCTTTCCCGCTAACCGTCGTCTGCATCCACGACTCCTGATCGTGTGAGATATCTCCGCTCTGGGCCGCATCTCCGTCGTAGTGAGACGTCGTGGTCTGGCTAAACCAGTCCGCACTCCCGCCCGTGGTGAAACTCAAAGGTGTGTCCAAGGCCTCGGACAGTGGGGCGGCCACAGTCGATAAAGACATACTTGCTTGCGGTGTTCCACCATAGGCGCCCATATTGATGATGCCGCCGTTTGGTTTTGGTTCTTCGCCGATAGAGCTGTTCGGATCGCCGGCGTCAATACACGGGCTGGTAAAGTCATCTGCTACCCAGCTTGCGCTGTACGGCTCCCATCTGCCGGCCTGGGATTTCAGGTGATAGTCGCCGTCAATCCAGATAGTATTCAAATCAGATGGCTCGGCTTGTACATTTGGAGCGTCGATGCGAACCCAATAGCCAGGCTCGGCAAAAAGAGGCGGCTCAATCATATTGTCAGCGCCCCACCGTCCACCTATTCCACCTTGAACATCACAGTAGGAAGTGACCGGCACTGGGCCTGATGTTACATAGACTTCTCTGCCGTTATCCCACAGTATGCTGTTAAGAAGCACCACGTTGCTGTCATATATCAACAAACCCGCACCCTGTTCGCCACCGTAATTCCCACTAAAAGTGCAGTTCTCAAATACTGCATTGCTATCGATACAATATGCAGCGCCTCCTCCTCCATCAGGATGCGTCACACGATTGCCGACAATCAGGCAGTCGGAGATTGTCGGACTACTGCCCACACAATTGATTCCTCCGGCAATATCGCCCGCGCCTCGGGTGATGACAAAGCCTTCCAATATGCAGTTGGGTTCTTCTTCGTTACGAAAAGTAACTGCTGTACCTATGTAGTTGGCATCGATCATCGGATATGGCAGTATTGCATTCGGCTCGTTTGGGTCAAAGCCGGTAACGGTAATGTTTCTGCCTGCAAACTCAATGGCTTCCCAGTAGGTGCCGTCGCGGACAAAAACCGTTTCGCCGTCCAAAGCTGCGTCAATGCCTTCCTGGATCATATCAAAGGGGTGCTCAGGTGTCCCATTTTCGTTACGGTCGCTATAGGCAGGATCGTATGGCACAGGGTCGTTTGGGCTATCATCGTCAACGTAGATAATGGTCAGTGTGCGCTTACTCACTATAACGTTCCTTCGTTCGGGTTCGGAGTTTTCTAACCCATCGTTATCCTTTACAGTCAAGGTAACAGTATATTCACCGGATTCAGAATAAGTATGTGTACGTGTTCCCGTTCGGCTCCCTCCTGAGCTTCCATCACCCCACTGCCATTGATAATGCTCGATTGTCCCATCTGGGTCCTCCGAATCTGAGGCGTCAAAGGTTATCTCTTCACCTACAACGGGATTTGCTGGAGAATAGGTAAAAGAGGCAATCGGCGGACTGTTTGCAGGCAGGACGGTTAACTTATACCCTACCTTGTACGCAGTGTTGTTGTTCTCATTGGACTCGGACACATCGTTACCCGGATCTATTATCCACCCTATCCAATACCTTCCCGCAGGGATATTAGTGGGAAAGACTCCGTTCCAGGAGATCGAAGCGTAACCACCTGGCCCGGTCGGGGCGAAATACCCGCGTTCGCCAATGACCCGATCCCCGGCGCTTATAGTAGTGTCTGTTGACGCGTAAAATCTGACTCCGAATAATGGTACCGTGACGGTCCCACCGTTCCGTACACGGCAATGAATGTTAAAGGATTGGCCGGGCCGGCCTTCCGTCACTTGTTGTGGGGAAAATGAGCGGTACCCTTCCCCATCGTCATAAAGCTCGGGCAGCGGGACATTATAATAAATCCGAAATTGTACGTAGTCCACCCTGCCCAGGCCGTCGTCCCAAAACAAGAAGTGGTTAGTTTCATTATCCTCAATACGGACGTACCACCTCTGGTTGGGATTCTCACCGTTGAACGCGTTGGTCGAGCGCCAATTCAGGAAAATATCGCTATCATTAGCCGCGTCGTCATCCCGGCCTTCATCTGTTTTTCCACCATAATTGTTCCAGCAAGTCTTATACTTGGTTGACCCGCCATGTGTGTCATTAGAAAGGTGGATTTCGTAATCGCTGCACCAGAAATTACTCGGATCACCGCGGTCATCAACCTTCAGCCTGTACTTAACGTCGGTTATAGTGGCCCCAGCCGGCGCGCCGCTTGCCTGTAGGCTTATGGACCTGACACCCATATCGGGGATGTTCGCGGGGCCAGGCCATGACACAGAAATGTAGGCGGCCGAGGCGCTGCCCGCCAGCCCCAGCACCAATGCCGCTGCTAACATGAATGAAATTCTCTTATACATTTTTCCGCCCTTTCCAAAAAAAATATGGTTATTTTGCGCTGTCTTTAGATTTGTTTTTTTACCCATTTTAAGCCTCCTTTTACCCGGTTTAGATTACAGAGCACCCACTTTTTACACGGCGGGAAAAAACTTGTCAACAACAAAAAGAAGCTTTCTCACCACCTATCCACCATTACGAAATTATAATAATGTAGTAGTCTGTCA
>CAYTND010000047.1:0-10474 GCA_964438965.1 uncultured Pirellulales bacterium | reverse complement strand
CCAGCCTTGTCCTCGCTCAGCCAAAAACGAAACCTAATTTCTTTACCAGTCCTAATCGGTAATAATGGCTGTTCGCAATATAAAACTGACAATTACCTACGACGGTAGCGAATATCACGGCTGGCAAATTCAGCCGGGACTAAGGACCATCCAGGGCGTAATTACCGATGCAATCCAGCACCTGCTCGGCTCTGAGGTCAGACTGTTCGGGGCCAGCAGAACCGATGCAGGTGTAAGCGCTTTGGGGCAGGTCGGGCTTATTCAAATCGATTCGCCAATACCAACGGAGAATCTGGCCAAGGCAATTACGGACAGGCTGCCGGCTGATATTGCAGTTACCGAAGCGGTGGATGTCCCGGAAGGTTTTGACCTAATGGGCGCGGTAACAAGCAAATTGTACCGCTATACGATTTTTACGGGGCCGGTACGGCCGGTCCTGCAAATCAGACACTGCTGGCATCTGCCCACAAAACTTGACACTACCGCTATGGCTGAAGCCGCAAAACTTCTTGTCGGCAAAAAAGATTTTAAATCCTTCGCATCAGCAGCAGATAAAAGAGAGAACACAGTGCGAACAATTTTTCGCTGTGACGTTAGTAATGCTTGCAAAAAAAATAACGCTATTGTGAAGACAAGAAGCACAAGGGAATCATTTTCAGCACCCCCAAACAAGTTTGAGGGTGCCACCCTGGGTTCCTTTAATAACACAAAGCTCAATAGTAATAGTAAAGAAGGGGAAAAAGATTGGGTATATGTTGAGGTGGAAGGGGACGGCTTTTTGTATAATATGGTCAGAAATATCGTCGGCACCCTGGTCGAAGTGGGCGTGGGCAGATGGAACTCTGAAAGGATGAACGAAATTCTCGAAGCAAAAGACCGGACCGCAGCAGGACAACTTGCTCCAGCCCAGGGATTGTGCCTGATGTGGATTAAGTACGACTGAAGCGAATGCAGGAGATATATTGAAGGTTGTCCACATAATAACCAGATTGATTTTAGGCGGGGCGCAGGAAAATACACTTATAACCTGTAAACTCTTGGCACATCGAGGGCACGATGTTACGCTCATCACCGGCCCGGCCATAGGGCCCGAAGGTGGGCTTTTCGAGCAAACGAAAGGACAGGATTACAAAGTAATAACGGTCAACAAACTCATCCGTGCTATTTGTCCTTTGAACGATACTTTAAGTTATTTCCAAATCAAGAAACTTCTGCGGCAGTTACAGCCGGACATTGTCCACACCCACTCAGCAAAGGCGGGGATATTAGGCAGATTTGCCGCTCACAGTCTCAAACGAGCCACGAAGATAGTGCACACAATACACGGACTGGCCTTCCATCAGTATCAAAGCCAATGGCTGAATAAATTTTATATTGCTATCGAGAAATCCGCTGCAAAACGGACGGACTTTTTCATCAGCGTTGCAGATGCAATGACCACACAGGCGGTCGCTGCTGGTATCGGCAGGCCCGAACAGTTTGTTACCGCTTATTCGGCTATCGAAGAAGATGACTTCTTAAAGCCAATCTCAGAAGAGCGCAAAAGAGAATTTCGCCGAAAGTATGGAATCGACGAAGATTCGATTGTGCTCGTAACCATTGCGCGGTTGTTTATGCTCAAGGGACATAAATATATTATTGAATCGGCCAGGCAGCTTTCGAAGCGATTTGAAACGTGCATCTGGCTGTTCGTCGGAGATGGAAATCTTTCCGACCATTTTAAACAACAGGTTCGCCAATTGGGATTGTCTGAAAGAATTAAATTTACCGGCCTTTTATCGCCGGGCGAAATCCCGCTTGCCATACAATCATCTGATATCCTCGTCCACTGCTCGCTGAGGGAAGGGCTTGCGCGTACTCTGCCCCAGGCAATGCTCTGTGGCAGGCCGGCTGTCTCTTTCGATATTGACGGCGCAAGAGAAGTTGTGAACGAAAACACCGGCCGCCTGATTAAGCCGAAGAATATTGAGCAATTAACAAAAGCCTGTGCCGAATTGATAGAAGATGAGGATTTAAGAAAGAAGCTCGGCGAAAACGGCAGAGAATCGGTAAAGAAAAAATTCGCGCCGGAAACGATGGTCGATACTATCGAGGCGGTGTATCAAAAACTGTTGAAGCAAAATAAGAGCGTAAGTGCATAAGAACACTTGCGAATGTTGGATTAGGAAAAAACACTATGAAAAGTTACAGAAAAGAGCTTTGGTTCAATACGAGAAGCAGGCGTGAATACATTAACATCACGCCACAGGTTCAGGAGTGCCTGGAAGAAAGCGGTATCAAAGAAGGCTTCGTGCTGTGCAACGCTATGCACATTACGGCCAGTGTGTTTATCAATGACGATGAATCCGGGCTTCATCACGACTTCGAGGTTTGGCTGGAAGGATTGGCGCCGGAAAAGCCTTACTCGCAGTATCGTCATAACGGCTTCGAGGACAACGCCGACGCTCATCTGAAACGCAGCGTTATGGGCAGAGAGGTGGTCGTAGCCGTTACCGGCGGCAGACTTGATTTCGGGCCCTGGGAGCAGATATTCTACGGCGAATTCGACGGCAAAAGAAAAAAGAGAGTCTTAGTAAAAATCATCGGTGAGTAAGTTGGTGAATTTGTGAGTCTGCTGTTCTTCTTAATTGAGGTGGTTGTAATATCGCTTTCGGGCGTGATGGCGCCTGGGCCGGTAACGGCAGCGGCGATTGGGATGGGGACACGTTCGCGATACGCAGGGGCGCTTATCGCCGTCGGGCACGGTGTTGTCGAATTTCCGCTGATGATTTTGATTGTGTTAGGCGTGGGCAGAATATTGAAACTGCCCACTGCGCAAATTGTAATCGGCCTGGCCGGTGGAGTGTTTCTGCTGATAATGGCAATTCAAATGCTGAGGAGTTTGCGCTCGGCAGAAAAACAACAAGCCCAAGTTACCAAAAGTGCACCTGTGCTGGCAGGGATAATACTGTCGGCAGGCAATCCTTATTTTCTGCTCTGGTGGGCGACCATCGGATTAGCTCTTGCAACCACCGCTACCGGAATAGGGATATGGGCCTTTGTGTTATTCGCAATCGTTCACTGGCTGTGCGACCTTGTTTGGCTTAGCGCATTGTCCTGGGCGAGTTTCAAAGGCTCGGTACTGCTTGGCCCGCGAGGAATGCGAATAGTGCTGACGATTTGCTCGGCGGCACTGTTTGTATTCGGCTTGTTTTTTGTTTATAATGCCGGTAGTACCTTGATTAGGTTTATACTAACAAAGAACTAATCACATTTATCAGAGGATATGAAATGTTCAAAAGAAAATTACTCGTATTGTTACTGGCACTGTGCGTTGCGCCGCCTGATTGTTCCGGGAGCGGCGCGTCAGAGCGGGTTGGGCAGTGGCGCGTTGAAGCCGGTCCACCGGGTAACGAGTTTTATGAATGGCCCACAGCGAAGGCGCCAGCGCCATCTGATGCTGTGTTACGGTGGGCTAAAATCTTTGCACCTCACGCGAAGGTGGCCGAGTGGAAGTTCGGGAGCAGTGGCTACCGGATTTATGCCCAAGCTGGCAAAGATGAGTACAACTTTTACGTGACACCCAAAGGGGAGCTGCTGGGATTTGGGTATAAAAACGATGCTATTGGAGTGGAAGAGCGGGCCGACAAACTGGCACTTCGGGGCACCAAGAGAAGTATTGCCGTCAGTGATGTGCCTAAGGCTGCGCTGGAGACCTTAGCCAGGGCCATGCCAAATGCCAAGCCGAGCAAGGCCTGGACCGCGGATACCATTGTGGGGCCACGGTACGTGATTCTGATCGGCGAAACGGCCTTTTATGCCCGGCCGGACGGACAGATTCAGACGGGGATCCTGGTCAGCATAGGCGGGCTTAATGAGATCGACCCTGCCGGCGAGCAGAAGGATAAAACGTCGGCCAGCGACCTGAAAGAGTTCAGTGCCGAGTTAGAGGCATTGTTAGGCCAATACCGGGATCGCTTCAACTTCACAAATCAGATAAAGAGGCTCGATAGGCGGCCCAAGAGCGCTGACGGCAGCTTTCGCTATGTGGTGATGGGGGACAGCCGTTCGCAGTGGGATCTGTGGTCGAATATAGTTAAGCATATTGATGGTCTCGAGCCGAAACCGGCCTTCGTAATTAATACCGGTGACGTCGTGCCGAAAGGATATGCGAGGGAGTATTCTCAGTACTACATTCCGCCGCTGCTGAAGACGGACATCCCTTTCCTGGTCGCGATTGGCAATCACGATGATGGCTCTGACAGCATGGCCCGGGAGTACCGGTATCTGTTTGGCCAGAAGGCATTGAACTATTACTTCGACTACGGCAAGGCGCGGTACGTTTTTATCGATAATGTTACGAATGTGCAGCCTTATGAGCAAACATTGAAGTGGCTCGACGAAACCTTAGCAGATACGCCGAAAGGTTATCGCAAGTATGTGTCTGCGCACAAACCGCCCTCGACGATTGAGAAATGGGCGTATCATGCGTGGGATGACTCTAATTCGCGGACATTTACGGATTTGATGACCAAACACGAGGTCGATGAGGTCTATCATGGGCACATTCACGCGTATTCGACGGCGCGCTATAACGGGGTCGATTACACGCTCAGCGGTGGTGGCGGCGCTGGGTTGCACAACCGCTATGGGCCTCTTGGCAACGTTCACCACTACATCATCTGCGACGTTATGGCCGATGGCACGGTTAAACAACAGGTTGTGCGGTTCTACAAGGCCGCAAAGATTTTGCTTAGGTGATTTTCACTATATTAATCGACGTTGAGAATTTGTTTTAGGCTGTATTGAGCCAAGACGTTTCGCTGGGATTGAGTTATTTGCTCAAGGGTCCGCGACTGGTCGGTTGTTGACTGGGCAAAGCCCGCCGCCGCTACGGTTTCGGCGATATCGGATAACCTGATATTTGCCGGGTCTTTAACGGGCAGGAAACCCACCTCAGGTTCGGAAGTCTTGGCTATCAGTTTGCTGTTGACAAGATGACCGAGAATTTTGTCGGCGAACTCGGCGGGAATATCTAATTTGCTGCATATAACTTCAGGCGGGACCGGAGCCTGATTCTTCATGAAAGCAACGGCAATCTCTCTGAGGATGTTGATGGCAGTAAGGTCGTTGGCTATGAAATACTCCTCGGTTTTTTGGGCACCGGCAATCTCAGCGGCGTCAAGACTCCTGAGGTGCTGAGTGGTAAATGTCAACTGCAGGCCGAACAGCACTATATGCCAGGTGATAAATATCCAGAAGACACCAAGGGGTATAAGTCCCACGGCACCGTAAACCTTACTATAGGGAATGAACTCAGTGACATATTGGGCAAATCCCCACTTAGCGACAGTCCAGATCAGAGCTGATACGGCTGCACCCCAGATGGCGGCTTTAGCCTGAACCTTTGTATTCGGCAAAACGAAGTAGAGAAAGAAAAATGCCACAATCGCAACAATATAAGAGACCACCGTTGGGGCAATGTAGGTCAAAAGGGTTTTTTGTAACTGTGCCAAAGTAGCATATTGTGCGCTGGCGTACACACCCAGGCCGAGCAGCAGCGGCCCAAGGGTCAGTATGGCCCAATAGTTGATTACTCGTTGTACAAAATTCCTTCCTCTGGCAACATGCCAAATGTTATTAAAGGTTTTTTCTATTGTTGACAGCAGTGCCAATGCAGCCCAGAGGACAATTATCACACTAAACAGGGTGATCGAGCCTTTGTTTACACCGGCAAAAAATTTGTTGACTATTTCATCGAGATATTCGGTGAGCTGTTTTTTTTCTTCGGATGCTTCTTCGTCCGGTGTAATTTCGATAGTTGAAAGTTGGAACTGGTCATAAACCCCTGCCTTTAACTTTTCACCAGCGTCCCTAAAAGCCGGAGATGACTGAAATATTAAGAGCATTATGATTGCAAGGGGCACAATTCCGAAAACTGTGTGATACGACAGTGCAGCGGCCTGGCGACCTGCATGGTTTTTCTTCAGCAGTCTGATACAATGAGACCATAGCTTAATCTGAAAGACCGCAAATCGACCGGCTTTACCAAGCTGCGTGGTAGGTGTGGATAAAAGCTCTTTGAACGTTAACATCTCTATACCCTTTCAATTGCAGGTTATATCGGCCAATTCAGGTGAAACCTGTGGTAAAATGGTGAGCTAAATAAAGAATCTTTGCCGGCCTGCCAAGAGTGCCGGCAACAGAACTAAGCCAGTTTGCGTTACTTAAATAACCCTTCGAGGCCTTTTCGTAACTGGTCTTCCAATTGTTGTTTTAACTGGCCTTCAAGGAGTTTGCCTACATCAAGTTCGGGCTTGTCGATAGTGCCCTTGAGTGGCAGCGTAATCCTTTTGCCGATGGTTTCCCGGCCGAGTCTTGCTGTTCTGCCCATGGCGGTATAGGGCAAAGTTATCGTCATATCCAGACTCTTATCCAGGCCGATAACGCCTTTGAAATTGACCGGATTGTCGCCGATATCCATTTGCATATCATCGTATTTGAGAAATCCGTCTCGTAAAACGAACTTCGTCGGGCGGATAGTAATATCCGCACCGCGGGCGCTGGTGCCTCCTGTTGAAAAAATCGTGCTGAGCAAACCCGATGTCTGCAAGCGCACTTTGTCCATTGAAATCGTGCCAACAACTTCAGTTTGATTTTTGGCGGCGGCGCTGAGCGGAATAGTGAGCTGTTCGCAGTTAAAATTAGCAATGCCACTGACATTGCCGGCGTCTGCAAAAACGGGATTGAGATACCTCAAAAGTTTTTTGGTCGTCTGGTCGTTGATTTTAATATCCTTCATTATCTGCATCGGTTCGGCTATTTTGAATTGTGCAGGCTTTTGTCTAAAATCCACCTGGCCGGCAAAGTTGAATTGGCCTTCGTTGACGGAAGTTATAAACGGTGCAATTTTCAGCAGGCCATTCTGGATTTTAATATCCACATCGGTGGGGCCGAAATTTAATCCCATATAACCAGCTTGTTCAAAGCCCAATCCGGCGTTGGCGGTGAGATTGGCCATGAGTTTGTCCGTTTGTCCGCTCGGATATTCGCTGACGAAACTGACAACGTCTTTTCTTTTGCCCTGGAGTGTTAAACCCTCCGGCAAATACGGTGCCACCACGGCGCTGACAGCCGACCAGTCATATTCACACTCCGCTTGCCCTTTTAATTTAGTCTTGCCAGCTTCGTTAAGTAGGTTAAATTCGCCTTTATGAATCTTGATTTGCGGACTTTCCAACTGTAGTTTTTTGATATTAACAGCTTTTTGTTCGGTATTGACCTCGGCTTCAAAAGTCAATGTTACTTCATTCGGCTCAAAGGGCTTGTGTCCGGGGTAGATGAGCTTTAGATTTTTAATTTTTGTAGAGCCGGTCGTGATTTTGTAGATGTTTTTATCAGAGCTGACAGAAATTTTTGATTCGGCGATACCTGCAAGCTGCGTTTCCTGCGGCAAAGAGGCAAACAGAACCGCAAAGGGCTTGGCTTTTCCAAGGTCAATATTCTTAGCGGATATATCCAGTTGCATAGGTACTGTAGGTTTTGGGCCGATTGGATAAACGGCCTGCTCTGTATTGACCTGACCAAGACTTGACTTTACCTCCATTGAGTTAAGAGTCAGGACGTTAGACTGCCTGTCCATAGCAAAATCGAAGTTAACCTCGGCCATTGGCTCTTGCGCTGTAACACCGTCAGTGGAAGTTATGCTAAGATTTTTGACCTGCGCAGAGCCGGCCCCCGTTATCTTGTTTTTACCGACAGAGAGTGTCCCCTGCTCTGAAATCTCACCAGTTATTTTGTATGGGCCCAAATCAACAAATTGGCCAAACTCTGATAGTAGTTTTTCAAGGTCAACGTATCCATCATATTTGAGCTTTTCGAGAGGGCCGGCGGCATTGATCTTTGCAAATGCGGCTGAGACATTGAGCTTATCGAAACTTATCTTTTTATTATTGTCAGCCGAAATTTGAACTTTGGCGGTAACCGGTTCGGAAAGAGCGAGCTTTTTGTCCTCGACGGTGCCGGCCAATTCAGTGAGATTTGCCTGGCCTGTAATACTGCCGCGACGTGCCGTGATATTTCCGCTCAATTTGCCTGAAGTTACCTTCATCTCCTCTTTGATGCCAAATGTATGCGGCATTTGGGACAAAACCTCTTCGACATCAAGCTCGAAATCAGCGTCTAAACTGTAATCCGACTCGGAGGTTAAAAAGTCGGCCCACGATTTAAATGTGGTGGGAACCATTCCGCCGGCTTTCGCAGAAAGCCAGTCACTATCGAATTGAAATTTCTCAATGTTTATTAGTTGCCGCCGGCTTTTAAGTTCAACAGCAATATCCAACAGACTTGTCTTTAGCCGGTCGCCCTTTAGTCCGGGGCCGGTTATATCCAGGTCCTTAGCTTTAATTGAGCCACTTAAATTTTCGAGGGTACCATCTTTAATTACGGCGTTTATGTCAGCAGAAACCAGCCCTTTGGCTTGTACTTCGATTTTAGCCAATTCCAAAATCGGTCCTAAAGATTCGAGGTCCAGGTTGTTGACCTCTATGGTCAAATCACCGTTAGTACCTTTCAGTGTCCAGCCGCTTTTTGCAGTGCCCGGTTTAATTCGGCCCGCTGCGTGAATCGGTGACCGCTCAGCTTTTTGCCCCACTACAACCAGCTCGATATCGAAATCTGTTTGCCGTCCCGCTTCTCGTAAGTTCAGCCTTGAGTTTATCTGCGAAAGCTCAACGGTTCCGGCTTTCGAATCTGTTACTTTCAAACTGCCGTCGTTAATGACAACATCCATAACAAGAGCGATATAGCCGGCTTTGACGGGAACCGGCGTTGGTTTGCCAACAGGCTCTTGCTCGGCCGCAGGTTGACCTTTGAGATTTATGCTTACCTTAGGCTGGTCAATTGTCGTTTCGCCGAAGGACAAATTCCCCATTACAATGGAGCCGTAGTGAGGCTTTGTGGTGATTTGCTTTACCTGGACGGAAATTTGGCCGAGGCTGTCGTTGAAACTAAAATCCGCAATTTTGATACCCTTGAACCAGCCCATAGACAGGTCGGCGAAATCTGTTTGGCCGGCGATTGAACTGTTAATTTTGGCCAATATTACCCGGCGGCCTTTCCCAGATGAGACAAATGCGGGAACAAGGAAAAACACCAACACAATCAGGACAACTATAAGTGCCAATACCAGCTTGAGTATCCTTGTGGCGGTACGTTTTCGTGGCTTAACTTTCGATTTCTTTTCAACCGGCACCATTTTGACCCCCAAAAATAAAGTTTTTGCTTAACGACACAATGCGCTTCACTTATGCCTTGTGCACGCCTTTTCCGAAATTAATCGAGTATTATCTCGTCCGATTTGTTTTTGATTAGCCCGTCAACCCTGTCAGTATATTCTTTTGTGATATCATCGACCTGCTTCCTGCCATTTTTCAGGTCATCTTCGGTGATAAGTTTGTCTTTCTGCTGTTTTTCGAGCTGCTTGTTGGCTTCCCTTCGGATGTTGCGAATAACGACTTTTGTCTGCTCGCCGGTTTGTTTGGCCTGCTGGACAAGCTGCTTTCTTCTTTCCCCACTAAGTGACGGGACATTAAGTCTGATTATTTTTCCGTCCACAATCGGCGCTATGCTGAGGTCGCTGGCTTTGATTGCCTTTTCGATATCCTTAACCGAAGCAGGGTCGAACGGCTTAATCACAATCATATCCACCTGTGGCGCTGCGAGCGTCGCCATCTGTTTCAATGGTGTGGGCGTTCCGTAGAAATCGGCCTTTATATTTTCGATAAGGCCGGTAGAAGCCATGCCGCTGCGAACGGCTTTTAGCTCATCCTGGAGGACTTCGACTGCCTTTTTCATTTTGGATTCGTTATCAGAGAGTACTTCTTTAACAGGCATCTTCAACCTCGCTTGATATTACGCTTCGCTATTCACGCATCACTATTTTGGTGCCGACTTTCTCGCCACAAATGGCCTTTGTTATGTTGCCCTTCTCGAAAATATTTAGAACAATAATCGGGATATTGTTGTCCCTGCAGAGGGTTATTGCCGAATGGTCCATTATTCTAAGGTTCTTCGCCAGCACCTGGTCGTAAGATAATTTTTCAAAAAGCTGAGCATCCGGATTCTTCTCCGGGTCATCGCTGTAAACGCCCTGGACCTTTGTTGCTTTAATAAGCAAGTCCGAATCAAGCTCTGATGCCCTTAAAGCCGCACAGGTGTCGGTAGTAAAAAAAGGATTTCCCGTTCCGCCGGCCAATATCACAACCCTTCGGCGCTCAAGGTGCCGAAGAGCCCTTCTGCGAATAAAATGCTCGCACATCGCGGGGACCTCTATCGCGCTGAGGACCCTCGTGGGCTGACCAAACCTCTCAAGAGTTTCCTGCAGCGCACAGGCATTGATAATGGTAGCTAACATCCCCATATAATCTGCTGTGTTTCTGGGTATGTTGCTGACCTGTGAGAAACTTTCTCCACGCAGAAAATTACCTGCGCCAAC
>CAYTND010000046.1:0-10518 GCA_964438965.1 uncultured Pirellulales bacterium | reverse complement strand
GTGAGCGTGGTCCGGCCCCCAAAGCCACGCCGACTTACCCTGAGCTGTGCTGCCATAGCCTGGAGGACCTGCGCATACTCGACAGCCGGGAAAGAACATCCTTTGTGGTTACAGAAGAGATTAGAAAAATCTACAGCGAGAGAATCATTCCATTCTGGACCGGTAAAACCATGCGGGAAAAGCTCTTCGGCGCTATGGACCAAAAGTGGCATCAGGCATTTAACGCAGGAGTATTCACCGAATTTATGGAACAACGTGCTCCCGGCCACGCTATTCTTGATGACAAGATTTACCACAAGGGTATGCTGGACTTTAAACGTGATATCGCAGAGAACCGGAAAAAACTCGACTATTTTAATGACCCGCGCGCCTATGAAAAGGACCAGGAATATCAGGCTATGAGCGTTTGTGCCGACGCAGTTATTATCTTCGCTGAGCGGCATGCCACCAAGGCAAGGGAATTAGCACAACAGGAGAGCGAACCTGTTCGCCGTAGTGAGTTGGAACAGATAGCCGAGGTTTGTTCACATGTACCAGCTCATGCACCTCGTAATTTCTGGGAAGCATTACAATCGTACTGGTTTGTACATTTGTCTGTGATTACAGAATTGAATACGTGGGACTCCTTTAATCCCGGCCGCCTTGACCAGCACTTGCTGGGGTTCTACGAAAAGGGCCTGCAGGAAGGAACCTTGACGCCCGAACAGGCTAAAGAGCTGCTGCAGTGTTTCTGGATAAAGTTCAACAATCAGCCCGCTCCGCCGAAAGTTGGAATTACCGAAGAACAAAGCGGGACTTACACAGATTTTTCATTGATTAACATCGGCGGAGTAAGGCCGGCAGATGGGGCTGACGCGGTCAACGATGTTTCATATATGATGCTGGATGTGGTCGAAGAGATGCGTCTGACCCAGCCCAGCTCCTGTATTCAAATCAGTAAGAGGAATCCAGACCGGTTCCTAAAACGTGCCTGCGAGGTGATTCGCGCCGGATTCGGCCAACCTTCCGTGTTTAACACCGACGTCATCATCAAGGAAATGCTTCAGGACGGCAAGAACATGACGGACGCCCGTACCGGAGGTCCCAGCGGATGTGTAACAGTCAGCTCATTCGGCAAGGAAAGCTGTACCCTGACCGGCTACATAAATTGGCCCAAGATTTTTGAACTGGCCTGCAACAATGGAGTTGATTCGAACTCAGGCGAGCAGATTGGTCCCCAAACCGGTGATGTCCGAAAATTCAATTCTTATCAGCAATTAGTGGATGCCTATAAGGAACAACTCAGATATTTCATTGACCTGAAAATCAGGTCTAACAATGTCATCGAACGGCTCTATGCCAATTACATGCCTGCTCCCTTTATGTCAATTCTAATGAACGACTGTATTGCTCGCGGACTCGATTATCACAACGGAGGGGCAAGGTATAATCCGACCTATATCCAGGGCGTTGGTATCGGCACAGTAACCGATGCGCTGGCAGCAGTGAAGTATCAAGTTTTCGAGCAGCAAAACATCACTATGGATGAATTACTGACGGCGATGCAGGCTGATTTTGAGGGGTACGAACACCTGCTGAAGAAGCTGCTGTATAATACGCCCAAGTATGGCAATGACGATGATTATGTGGATAGCATCGCCGAAGAAGTATTTAACGTTTACTACGATTTGCTCAACGGCCGTCCGAACACCAAAGGTGGAAAGTATCGTGTGAACCTGCTTCCCACAACGGTACATATCTATTTCGGCTCTGTAGTTGGCGCGCTGCCCAACGGCAGAAAAGCCGGCGAGCCGGTCTCCGAGGGTATTTCACCCACCCAGGGCTGCGATACCAAAGGTCCAACCGCTGTTATTAAGTCAGCAGCCAGAATCGACCACGTCCGCACCGGCGGAACCCTTTTAAATATGAAATTCAATCCGCAGGTGCTCGCCGGTGATGGTATTGATAAGCTTGTTCATCTGATAAGGTCTTACTTCAAGCTCGACGGCCATCATATCCAGTTCAATGTCATCGATGCCGAAATTCTGCGGAAAGCCCAGCAAAATCCTGAACAACATCGTGACCTGATAGTAAGGGTGGCTGGTTTCAGCGATTACTTCGTAGATGTAGGCCGAGACCTGCAAAACGAAATCATCGCCCGCACCGAGCAGCAATCGTTATAAAGGATTAGGACATTAAGTTATCAGGTTATCAGGCAGCTTGATTTCCTGATTGGCTGGCATGTGGAGATTTATTATGGAGAGAATATTTGTTGTTGTAAGTGTGTCTTTTATACTTCTTCTTAATGGCTGTGGGACTGTGGAAAAGGAAAAACAATTGGAGCGGTTTATTGAAATTCATCTCGCAAAAGTCGAGCCTTTGACAACGCAGGCGAATCTTGCCTATTGGGACGCTTCCACGACAGGCAGGCCGGAAGATTATGAACGAGTTAACAAATTACAACTGAAGATTCGCCGACTGTATAACAATCCCCAGGAATTTGCCTTTCTTAAAGACATAAAAGAATCCGGTCTGGTCAGCAATGCAAAGTTGGCCCGACAGTTAGATAAATTATACTATGCTTATCTGAAGAATCAGATAGAGCCGGAGCTGTTGGAAAAGCTCGTTGATTCGGACAGTAGAATCCAGGAAAAGTACAACACTTTTCGCGGCACTATAGACGGCAAAAAAGTTACTATGAGTGACATTTATATAATCCTGACAACGGAAAAAGACTGCCGCAAAAGGGAGCTGGCCTGGAGGGCAAGCAAACAGGTGGGAGACGCGATTGTTGATGACCTTATCGAATTGGTCAAGCTGCGCAACAAGGCGGCCCGAAAGGTTGGTTTTGACAATTATCATACTCTTTCTATAGTTACAGGCGAGCAGAATGCGAGCGATCTCGACCGTATCTTCGATGAGCTTTGTGAATTGACCAGCGAACCCTTTGCCCGATTGAAGAAAGAGCTGGACCGCACCCTGGCAGAGGGTTATGGCATTACCCCCGAGGATTTGATGCCCTGGCACTATCACGACCCCTTCTTTCAAAGAACGCCTCTGGTTTATGACCTGGATTTGGATATCTATTACAAAGACCGGGATGTAAAGGAATTAGCGGAAAAATATTATGCCGGCATCGGCCTGCCTGTGGATGATATTCTTGCCAGAAGTGATTTATATGACCGTGAGGGTAAATATCCACATGCTTTCAGCTTTGAGGGAGACCGCCACGGGGATGTTCGCATTTTGTGTAATCTTCAAAATACGGAACGCTGGATGGAGACCATATTACACGAACTGGGCCATGCGGTTTACAGCAAATACCATGACCGGAAAGAACCCTGGCTGCTCAGGGAACCGGCCCATAGTTTCACCACCGAAGCTATAGCGATGTTCTTCGGCAGATTAAGCCGTAATGCCGCCTGGATGCAACAAATGCTGGAACTGTCAGACGAACAACGGGCGAAGATTGAAAAGGTGAGCGAAAAATATCTGCGGTTCCAACAAGTGCTTTTTGCTCGTTGGGCTATGGTTATGTATAATTTTGAAAAGCAACTGTATGCCGACCCCAACCAGGACCTGAATACTCTGTGGTGGGATTTGGTTGAGAAATATCAATTCGTCAAACGGCCGCCGGGACCTGTTGATGCGGGCTGGGCATCCAAACTTCATTTCACCACTGCGCCCTGTTATTATCACAATTATATGATGGGTGAACTGTTAGCATCTCAACTGCATAATCATATCGTTCACAGAGTTCTAAAGCTTAAATCGGATGAAGGCGTTAGCTATGTCGGGGACAGAAGGATCGGGGATTATCTGCGCGGGAAAGTTCTCGGACCGGGAGCACTCTATCATTGGAACGAGATGATTGAACGGGCAACCGGAGAACCATTGACACCGAAATACTTTGTGAATCAGTTTATCAAATAACGTACAGATGACTTATTTAATTGCTATATTTGTCTATTTATTTGCCCTGACCGGTATAGGAATCTATAAATCCCGGCAGGTCAAAACCCAGGCCGATTTCTCAGTGGCGGGCAGAACTCTTTCACCCTGGATTCTGGTTTGTACGATGCTGGCCTGTTGGATCGGCACAGGTTCGATAGTTGGCAATGCCGGCAAAGCCTACGAAACCGGACTTGCTGCCGCCATCCTGCCCATCGGCAGCGTCATCGGCATGATTCTCCTGACCCAAATCGCCGGCAGAGCACGAAGCTACGAAGTATATTCGGTCCCTGAAATCATCGGAACACGCTACGGCCAGGTCGCCCGCCTCTTAGCTGTGCTCGCCCTCGTGACCGCTTATATGGTGATCGTCAGCTACCAGTTCAATGCCGGCGGCATGGTCCTCGAGGTAATCCTGACCGATGAATCGGGCAATTCCCTTTTATCTGCCGGCACCGCCACAATCATCGCCGCGCTTTTCATCATCACCTACACCATCCTGGCCGGGCTTATGAGCCTTGCTTATACGGACATAGTTACCGGCATCGTCATGACCGTGACGTTGATTATCGCCTTTCCGGTTCTGTGGTTCAGGGCTGGCGGATGGAGTGGTATGGAAGCTGCTTTTGCAGCTATGGGGGACAAACCTCACCACATGCAGTTCTGGGGTGTTTACAGCAAGACCGAGATAATCAATTATTGCCTGCCGGTATTTCTGCTTATCATGGGCGATGCTAATCAGTATCAACGGTTCTTTGCCAGCAAGGATGCCAAGGGCGCCAAGAAAGCTGTTACCATCATGATCGTTGCTGTATTGTTAATCGAGAGTCTGATTATTTTAGAGGCATGGATATGCTCCAGCATGATACCGGATGCCGAATATGGAAAGTACGTGCTTATCTATGCGGCCAAACAATTTATGCCGCCAATCCTGGGCACTTTGTTTATGATCACCGTCGTAGGCATTATCATCTCCACCGCTGATTCCTTCCTGTTAGTGCCGGCCACCTGTGTCATTCGTGATATATACTTGAACTATATCAATCCTAAAGCAGGTGAAAAGAGAGTCATTTTCCTCAGCAGAATTATGGTGTTGACCTTCGGCATAATCGCCTGGCTGGTTTCTCTCGCATTTGCTGAATCCACAACTGTTTTTGAAAAAGCGCTCTATGCTTTTACGATTTACGGCTCTGCGATTACTCCCTGTTTGGTTGCTGCGCTGTTCTGGAAGGGCGCCACCAAACAAGGGGCTATCGCCTCAATTGTTTCAGGAACAGCGACTGCTTTGGCCTGGGAAGAAATGAGCTTTATAAAAGAGGCCCTGCCGGCTTATCTATCAGGCCTGGATGCAGTATTGCCGGCGATCTCGCTGTCGGTGTTTGCTTTGATTGTTGTTAGCTTGTTGACCAAGAAAAAAACCTCTGACGAGGACTAAGAAATGTTTCCAGCAAATGTGTACGTTGAAAGAAGAATCCGTTTAAAAGAGCAGGTCAAATCCGGATTGATTCTTTTCTTGGGCAATGAAGAAAGCCCAATGAATTATCCGGACAATCAGTATTCTTTTCGGCAGGACAGCTCATTTCTCTATTATTTTGGACTCGATTTTCCATCTCTGGCTGCGATTATCGACGTTGACCGGGACAAAGAAGTCATCTTTGGCGATGATTTGACGGTTGATGATATTATCTGGACGGGGCCGCAACCGGCTTTGAGTGAGCGATGTCAGAAAGTAGGCGTTCGCCAAAGCGTTCCACTTGATAAATTGCAGGCTACATTAACAAAAGCTGTTCAGGAAGGTAGAGAAATCCATTTTCTTCCCCAGTACAGAGCGGAAAATGCTTTGAAAATCGAAAGATTGTTGTCCGCTCGGGGACGCCTTACGGCGGGAACACATCCAACAGTAATCCAGGGCTATGTCTCAGAAACTTTGATAGGAGCTGTAGTAGCGCAAAGGTCTTTAAAAACCAAGGACGAAATTGAACAAATTGAAGCTGCTCTTGATGTTTCTTACGAGATGCAGACAGTGGCGATGAAAATGTCAAGACCGGGAATGCTTGAAATGGAAGTTGTCGGTGCGATGGAGGGAATTGCCGTATCGAGGGGATGTCGTCTTGCCTTTCCCACTATTTTCTCGATCCGCGGAGAGGTACTTCATAATCACTATTATGGAAACGTAATGAAGCAAGGCGATATCGCAATAAATGATTCGGGCGCAGAAACCAATCTTGGCTATGCCAGTGACATTAGCAGGACGATTCCTGTAAGTGGAAAATTTTCACAAAGACAAAAGGAAATCTATACTATTGTCCTGAACGCACAAGAAAGAGCGATTGAAACGGTAAGGCCGGGCGTTGAATTCAGGCAGATTCATCTTCTCGCCTGCAAGAGCCTTGCATCCGGTTTAAAGGATCTGGGATTGATGAAAGGAGATATTGAAGAAGCTGTTCATGCAGGGGCACATACATTGTTCTTCCAATGCGGATTAGGTCATATGTTAGGGTTGGATGTCCATGATATGGAAGGGCTGGGAGAAGATTATGTCGGTTATACGGACACAATTAGACGGAATCCTGAGTTTGGCTGGAGGTCTTTGAGACTCGGCAGGGCGCTTGAGGCAGGTTTTGTAATAACTGTGGAACCAGGAGTTTATTTCATTCCCGAATTGATAAACCGGTGGATGGCTGAGAAAAAAAACTCACAATATATAAACTATGATATGGTTAAGAAATATGAGGATTTTGGTGGTCTGCGAATAGAAGACGATAATTTAGTAACAGAAAACGGCAATCTTGTGTTAGGCAGGAAAATACCCAAAACCATTGATGAAGTTGAAGATATGTCATCCGGTTAGCAATATCCGGCTATGGCAGTAATTGATTTTTCCTGAGTAATCCGCCCTTGGCGGAATCAACAGTTACGGTGAACCTGCCTTTTCCCTTAACGACAAATTGTACAATAGCAG
Organism: uncultured Pirellulales bacterium; assembly: GCA_964438965.1. GTDB lineage: Bacteria > Planctomycetota > Phycisphaerae > Sedimentisphaerales > Anaerobacaceae > NIOZ-UU13. Next base: position 3,626 of record CAYTND010000046.1, on the reverse strand, counting down.
AGTCCATACCCCCGATTGTGTCCAGCTCGACGCGCTCAGGCCGACGTTTAACCGGTCGAACCTGCTTAAAAAATTTATTTGTGACGCGCCCGCCGGATAAGACCTGAAGGTTACCGCCTTTGATGGAAACAATGTCGGGCGGGCTAATGTGATGGGCCACATCCTGAGCAGTGCGCGTCGGGATAAGACGCTGGTTCTCCACGGTTACCCAAATCTTAAATAAGTTCTCGTCAAGTTTCTCTACTGCTATTTCACGGATTTTGAGCAGCGGCATCATCTGGGCATGATATAGTGTAAAAGCCATGTTGCGATGGCATTCTTCTTCAAGCAAAAATGAAGGCGGTAAACGCCCCCACTCTTTCCTCGTCCCCCCAATCTCAATTTTGCCATAAGTTGGATGGTCATATTCCTCCCACGGCAGGATGCCGTCACCCATAAGCACATATTCAATAAATTCAGCCCGTTGTTCGTCCGAAGGCGCATCTGATGTTTTGTACAAGTTTCTGGTTGTCCATAATTCGTTTGAGAACGAAAGAATACCCCGCCCTCCATAAAACCAATCAAGCTCATTGCCCCAAGTCGTATAGAGGTCCTTCCAAATAATCATCGAACGGTAATACGGCAGGATTTTCTGGCCCCGCTCGGCGATAAGTTTCAGCACCCTCTCGTCCTGGCCCTTCATCTGGCCGCCTTCTCGGCCCGGGCCTCGCAGGATCATCCCGCCTGAATTGTGATACGAATGCGCGGCGGCAATGTTTGGACGGGACAGAACAAACTCGGCCACTGCACGTGTCTCGGGCTGCGAGAAGGGGTATTCCATGGCTCCGCGTTGAATATAATTCGGCTGCCAATCATAAGCCCAGTTGCGATTCATGTCATAACCGCCCCGACGGTCTTCGTTGATGCGACCATCCCCGTCGTTGTCAATTCCTTCGGCGCCCAGCAGACTGTACTGTCCCCGTTCATTCGGCTTTACCCTTACCATAAGGTATTCGGGGTAATCAGGGTGCGGCTTATACCGGCCGAGAGGGTCTTTGATACGCATCTGTGTGATAAAGCCGTCACCGTTGAGGTCGTCATAGTCATCTTCATCCATAAGGCCGTCCCGGTCGTCGTCCGTAGGCTCAAGGCCTGTACGAGACGAGCGCGACGAATACACGGCGTGAAACCAAAAATCGCGAGCATCGGGATTTATCGTCGGAACGAGATAAAAAACGCGGTTGTCGAGTAAAGCAGTTACCTTTTCAAGCCGTCCATATTGGTGGCAAAGGTACCAGGCCGTATAAGCTACCACTTCACCACCCTGGACCTCGTTGCCATGAATATTTCCGTCAATGTACATTCCCGGCTTACGGTCAGGGTCGCCGATGTTACGTGCTGTAACCTCTATACACCAGATATCTCGTCCCTGGGTAGATTTCCCAATAGAATAGAGCCGGGTGAGCTCGGGGAAGGATTTGTGCAGCCGGGCGAGAATGCTTCCCAGACCCGCATGGTCATAGAATCGGTTCCATGCCACCTCTACTTTTCGTTCATCTGAAGCCCCCAATGCAGGGAACGAATGAGCAGATGGCTTGCTCGCCTTTGGTTTTCGTTTAGATATTTTCGCACCGGTTGTTACGGCCAGGGCTAAAACGAGATATAAAGAAACCAAAACAGTGATGTAAGTCCTAATCTTCGGTCCCTGCTTCATAATAAAGACCTTCCGTATCATGGTAGGGGCGGTTCGCGAACCGTCCGTACTTCACGTTGTCTATTTGCTTTTCAACAACTCGATAGTTCCCTCGACCTGCCCGGCCGACATTGAAACAATTGTAAAATCGATTTTTTTGCGACCGGGGGCGTAGATTATATACCGTGCTTCGACCATACCACCACTTCCCGCCAGCGTAGGCAGAGTGGTAATCCTGGCCCCGGAAAGGAAAAACTCGTCGTCAAGTTCCAGAACCAATCGTGTCGGATAAATTTCCCGTGTTGTTTGACCTTGTGCCAGCGAGGTGGGCAAAAACCCGGTGTTTTCCACTTGAATCTCGATATCATATATCGACTGGCCCAGGTGCTGGGTTTTAATCTTGCGAATGCCGATACGCCCAAGGCGCTGCGCAACTGTCGTCAGGAAATCAGTGTGCTTACCAACAATTTCTTCGACCATACTTGTGGGTGGATTAGTGAGTGAGAAAGGAGCGTACCCACCGACCTCCACCCTTTGGCCCGGAAAATCAGGATGGTCTATCGGCTGCCATTGGATGAATGCCTCGGGCGCATGTTTATCAAACCATTCCAGTGCCCGGCGTTCTTTTTCATTACGCTTATCTTTATCTTTTTTAGAGTCCGCACCTTCGTTGCTTGCTTCATTGTCTTCTGCCTTTTCTTGTTTGATATTCTTGTCTTTTTCGGCAGACTTTGAAAGCTCCACAGCAATAGCCGGACTCCAGGGCCGAGATGCAAGTGATAATCGACCCCGGTGGAAGTACATCCAGTCACTGAACGTGCCGGGTTGAGATGTACTCTCAAGCTCTTTGCTCAATCCAATTGCTTCTCGATAGAGCTCGCCCATTACCCTGTAATAGCCCAGGTCTTCCTTATCAATCTCGGTCATTGGTTTTCGGCGACCAGGGGGAGGTGCGCCCGCAGGGGTTTTCAGAAGATTATCAGCGGCGCCGTAGGTAATAACAATCCCAATATTGGGGTGCTCAATGATGAATTCAGCAAGCCCACGCGTTTGGGCTTCACTAACCTGGTGTATGCCTGCATCCGGGGCAAAGAATTTGTAATTGTATGGAAAATTGCGATTGAAGTTAACACCACCTCGACCGTCTTCATTCCACACCTCGTCATGGTCATTATCGATTCCCTCGGTCAGATAACGCCACGCACCCACTTCGCCTTTGAGATAATCGGCTTTCAGGAGCAGGCGCTTGTCCACAGGGTCGAGAAGATAGTTACCGTCCTTATCCTCGACCCGCATCCACGTGATAAGGCCATCTCCGTTAAGGTCTTCAGGCCCATCTTCATCCACCAGCCCATCATGGTCGCCATCGGCAGGTTTGTTGTTTAAACTGGTTTCGAGTTTCGGTCGGGTGAAGAAATGCTCCGCCGCATCCGGATTAAGGCGTGGGATAACATAAATTGTCGTTGTCTCCAGAAGTTCGGTGATTTGGGCATCTGTCCGGTATTGCTTTATCAATCGTTCGAGCCAGGATACAGCTATTGAACATCCTATCAGGTCGTTACCCTCTATACCTGCGGCGACCAACACGGCGGGACGAGTTTTGCGGTCGCCTTCGGTGCACTTACCGACCTCCACCACCCAGACCTTCCGCTTGTCTATTGACTGGGCTATGCTGTCAACTCGCACAAGATTAGGCTCTTGCTTGGCGAGAGATACAAGACGTTTCCTCAGAGATTTGTAATCGTAATACGTTGCAGGCCGGGCAGCTCCTACCTGTATCGCCAATAGACTTATTGTTACCAACGAAAACCAATACGGCTTCATTCTTAATTGAATGACTTTTAAGGACATTCCATCATCCCCTATGAAACTTTGTTCAATTCCTCCGAACCAAAACAGCCTTAGGACTTGTAAATAAATTATCTTCCATTCTTGACTGTCGTCAGACAAGTTT
>CAYTND010000045.1:0-10542 GCA_964438965.1 uncultured Pirellulales bacterium | reverse complement strand
CCTCTTTCCTTCAGCAGCTCAACCGACCGCTGGAAAAAGTGCCATTGCAGCGACGTCTCAAGCTTGACCCACTGAAAATCACTTTTGGCTATCCCTTTCTCTGTCCAGGAAATATGTTCGTTCTGAATATCGTTGGCAGAGGTGGGAAGCTCGAGAGTGACGGCGCCGGCGGGATTCTCGTAAGGGTGCCCCAGCGTCCATGTGGGCAGGTCCATGTTATCAAAATAGGCAATCTTCAAATGGGATGTCCAGCTTAAAAGAGGCACATAGCGTTCTACCACAACGGAAACCCTCTTAGAATATGGGTCCTTATAGCAGAGAATGTTTGGAATGAACTGCGGGACCAGCTTAGGATGATTGAAACGGAACTCTTTTTCGGTCTGCAAATCGTGTTTCTTGGAGCTCATCCATAAAGGATTAAAATGCAAAACAACCTTCTTGTTTGAGATGTTGTGACCATAGTATTTCAGCAAACCTGCTAAAGCGACGGGATGGATGCCATCCACACCCAGGTTAGCGAATTGGTCGCGGCCCGCAATTTCATTGAGATGCTCGGACAACGTGTCATTTTTAGACACGAAATGGCCCCAAATGACCGAATCCCCGATCACAAGCGTTTCGTACTTTGAAGTGGCCCATCGGCAGTAGCGGTTGTACAACCAGTAGTCGCTGCTTAACTCGTAGCCCAGGCGATAGTCGGATTCAGGCTCAAATTTCTCCATCCGTTCCCAAAGTTTTGGCCCAAAACAAAATAAAGTTAGGGTAACAATTCCAACGAAAATCCATTCGTATCCGGATAATCGCACGCAGTTGGAACTGAATGCGACCTCAGGCTCGTTCGACGGACAAGAACTTTTTCGGTTTTCTAAGATGTTACTTTTAGGCATCGCATTTTGCCTCAGTTGTTAAAGCTTCTTAAAGTCTAACTAATGTCAGAACTGCAGGTAGATAAATCCTTTCTCACTCGCCGGAGCAAAAACAGCCAGGTAGATAATCACCAAAAGAACAATTCCTATGCGCACAAGCCTTAGCTCAAGGACCCACCTAAGTTTGGATTCATAAGCAAACTGATAGAGCCAGACAGCAAAGACCAAGGCCAAAGCCAGCAATGGACAATAAGGATTTGCCAGTCCGGAGCTGAATATTCTTGTTACAATCACCCATGCGTCACTTATTGTTGCAGCCCGGAAGAAAATCCACGCAAAGCTGACAAAGACAAATACAAGCAGTTGTTTCACTACTTTCGGCACCCTTTCTTTGTAGAACGAAGTTCTTTCCAGCTCCCGTGTACAAAAACGCCCGAGTCCATGCAACGCGCCCCAGATGACAAACGTCCAGGCTGCACCATGCCATAATCCTGAAATTACCATAGTCAGAAACATATTTCTGTAGGTGTTAAACCTGCCCTTGCGGTTTCCTCCCAGAGGAATATAGACGTAGTCTTTGAACCAGGAGGAAAGGCTGATATGCCATCTGGACCAGAAGTCCCCCAGGCCTGTTGCCAAATATGGATTATTGAAGTTCAGCATTAAGCGAAAGCCCATCATCCGCGCCACGCCCCGTGCCATATCCGTATAGCCGCTGAAGTCGAAATAGATCTGCCAGGAAAACAAAAAAGTGGCCAAGACCAACGCAGGCGCCTGAAACTGCTCAGGAGCGTCATACACCTTGTCAACGTAAAGAGCCATATAGTCAGCCAAGGCGACTTTCTTGAAAAACCCGACAATAAAGAGAGAAAGACCGTCCGTTATATCCTGTATGGAGACCTTAGGCGGTTTCTGTAATTGAGGGAGTAGGTTTTTGGCTCTTTCGATTGGCCCGGCAACCAATCGAGGGAAGAGTGAGACAAAGGTAGCGTACCTTATGAGGCTTGTTTCTCTTTCTATATTACCACGATAGTAATCTATGGTGTAGCTCATCGACTGGAAGATGTAGAACGATATACCGATGGGCAATAATATACCGGGAGCAGGGAGTGCATAAGGAATACCCAATGAAGACAATAAAAGGTTTAAGTTGTCGGTAACGAATCCACCATATTTGAAAAAGCTGAGCAGCCCGAGATTGTTTACAATGCTTATGGAAAGCCACATCTTTCGCCGTGTGCTTTTGGACATTTTCATGACTACGGTGTAGTCCAGCAGTGTCGAATACGAAATTAGAATCAGATATAGCGGGTTGAAGCAGGCGTAGAAGAAATATGAAACAGCCAAAAGCCAGGGAACTCTGAGCCTGGTGTTCTTGAGGGCCAGGTAGGCGGGATATACAATAATGAAAAATAGTGCAAACGGCCAAGTATGAAATAACATTCCTCGCGTCCCCTTATCTCGTCAAGACCTGAATATGTGCCTCTACCGAAGCAGCCAGACCGTCCAGATGATACCCTCCTTCGAGAATAGAAACGAGACGACCTTCACAACACTTTTCTGCTATGGCCTTGACTATCTGCGTCAGCTCCGCAAATCCCTGCGCGGTAACCTTCATTCCACCGAGCAGGTCATCCTTGTGGGCATCAAACCCCGCAGATATGAGCACAAAGTCCGGGGAAAAGGCAAGGGCCGCAGGCTCAAGTTTTTCTTTGAAGGCCCTTACATAATCGGCATCTCCGGAACCAATTGGCAAGGGAACGTTAATGTTGTAATTCAGACCTTTTCCGCCGCCCTTTTCTGTTTCGCTTCCGGTGCCTGGATAGAAGGGGTACTGGTGAACACTGAAGTACAGCACCGAAGGGTCATCATAAAACATTGCCTGAGTACCATTGCCATGGTGCACATCCCAATCCACGATGAGTATTTTCGACAGGCCATGTTTCTTTTGAACATAGCGGGTGCCGATAGCAACATTGTTAAAGATACAGAACCCCATTGCTTTATCCTTTAGTGCATGGTGGCCCGGCGGACGTACCGCACAAAAGGCGTTTATAACTTTTTTCTCCATGACCGCATCGATGGCCGAGAGCACTCCTCCCACGGCTGCCAGCGCTGCTTCATAGGATTTTGGTGATATCGGAACATCCATAGAATCGAGGTATCCCGCACCGTCCTCGCAGCTTCTTCTCACACGCTGTATATACTCAGGGGAGTGAACCATTGTAAGCCATTCAGAAGAGACCGGTTTTGGTGACAGTTTGAATAATCGAGGGTACAATCCTGTTGTCTTCAACCTATCAACTATCGCGACCAATCTCTGAGGTGCTTCCGGATGACCTTCGGTTGTTTTATGCTCGAGATAAATATCATCATAAACGAATCCTGTTTTTGACGCTTTTTGGTTTGTATTTTCCTTCACCGTATCTTCTCCAGTAGATGTGTTGGGAGGTGCATTTGAGCTCCCGCGAAGTGGAGTCCCTCTTACACAACGAAACCCTATAGCATCACTCGCAAGACAAGTATCATCAATGGAAGGATCACTCGTGCGATACGATGACCGGCAGCTACCGGCGCTGGAATTCCATGCGCCGCCTCTCAAGACTCTTTCCTCAGCTTCAGTTGGCCCCTTTGGGTTTTTTTCCGGGCCAGATTTGTAATAATTCTCGGAGTAAAAATCATTGCACCATTCTGACACATTTCCATGCATATCATAAAGCCCCCATGGATTGGGTTTCTTCTGTCCAACAGGATGAGTTTTTCCGGATGAGTTATCGGCGAACCAGGCATAGGCTTTCAGCTTCCGCACGTCGTTACCAAAGCTGAACTTTGTGCCGGTGCCCGCCCGACAGGCATATTCCCATTCAGCTTCTGTCGGAAGTCTGTATCCATTTGCCTGGAAGTTGCATTCCCAGGTTTCTTCGTCGTAGCAAGGCTCAAGGCCCTCCGCGAGTGAACGCTCATTACAATATAAAGCTGCATCGGTCCAGTTTATTTGTTCTAAGGGATGCTTTGGATTTTTGAAATGAGAGGGGTCGGGGAGCTGAAACTTCTTGAACTGCTCCTGAATCACTTCATATCTATCCATCCAAAATGAGCTGACCCATACCCTGTGCACCGGCGACTCATCCGGTGAACCGCTCTTGCTTCCCATATCAAACCAGCCTCCAGGAATTTTCACCATTTCGATTCCCGTTTTTGTTTTTATAACCTCTGGCATACTGGCCGTATCCTTAACACGTCGACAACCAGGAACAATTGTCAATACAATCAGCAGACAAATAGTTTTACTCAACAACTCTCTATACGGGATGGTCATTGACTATTTCCCTTTTTTTCTGCTTCTTTGTAAGTGCTGGTAAAACGAATCTTTGGTCTCAACGTTTTGTTGTTGGAATCGGCACCCAATCAGGCTCTTTGTTGTGATTCCCGTCGCTGGTTATTTCAACCCACTTGCCTGTTATATCACTGACGCAGATATTCCAGCCCGGCGCTTTGCCGCCCACCATTTCCTTCGCCTTGGGGCCGTGGCTGAAAGTAAGGTATCTGCCGTCCGGCGAAAAGTCGGTGTGATAAACTTCATATTCTTTCCGACACTTGATAATCCGTCGAACATTAGTCACCTGAGGTGATGAGGACGTAAAATTGATATTAGCCGTGCATAAATCCCAATCAGTCAATCCCCACGTTATCTTCTTACCATCGAGGCTAAAATCAGGCCTACAACCTGTAACTTTATACTTTGTTAAATCAAAGACTTCGGTTCCGTTGGCTTCGATAGCCAGGTTGGCGTGCTTGAAACCCATGCCTCCGTGCACCGTTGCAAGAAACCAATTACCATCCGGCGACCAGCAAATATTATAAAGATGATACAAACTTTTATTTCGATGTTCTCTGTGTTTGCGCGTGTCTATATCGTAAAAGAAAATCCCCTTAGTGGCATAGTCTTTAATAGTGTAACGGGTAAATTCTCCCTTTAGATACGCAATAGTTTTGCCATCAGGACTCCAACAGGGCTGTCGAGCATTTTCAGCAACCTTGACACGTCCGGTCCCGTCAATGTTCATATAATATACATTTCGAACCTTCTTCTTTCTTATCAGCTCATCAGCTACGAAACAGATTTTTGTACCATCGCCAGAGGCGTGGGGATACATCTCATCCACATCAGGGGTGTTGGTTAGATTAACAGGATTGGAGCCATCCGCATTTATCAAGTACAGTTCCCAGTTCTCCTTGCCATTGGTCTTGCGGTAGGTCTCGTACACGATCTTAAAGGGGATTTCTTTGAGGTTAAGCTCAGATTTTGGTGAAGGTATTTGCCGCAGCTTTGTGGTGTCTTGCACCCTTGTGCCGCAAACAGCTTCATTCACTATAATCAAACTCAGCGCAAGAATAAAAACTACATACTGCTTCATTGTCATAATATCTCCTTTGCTCACTGGCTTGTCGATGGAATAGGCACCCAATCGGGTTCCTTATTGTGGTTCCCGTCAGTAGTGATTTTTACCCACTTGCCGGACATATCACCCACACAGATATCCCAGCCTCTCGCTTTACCGCCAACTTGCTGCGATCCCTTGAAAGGGCCATAACTGAAAGCGATGTACCGTCCATCCGGTGAGAAGTCGGCGTGATAAACTTTAGACTTGCGCAGGCATTGGACAACATCGCGAATATTAGTTACGCGTGGTGCCCTGCCGGTCAGGTCGATATCACCCAGGCATAGATTCCAGTCAGTCTCCCCCCACACCATTTTTTTGCCGTCAAAATTAAACTCGGGCCGGCAGCCCTTAACTCCCCACCACCCCAGATCATATACCTCTTTCCCATTGGCTTTAAAAGCCAGGATAGCATCGCTGTACTCCATACCTCCTTGTACGGCAGCAAGAAACCAATTGCCGTCGGGTGACCAACAAATAGCGTAAATGTGATGTAAACTTCCATTAGGGTGTGGTGAGTATAGACCGGTCTGAAGGTCATAAATTACAAGACCCGATGTTGCATACGGCCTGTTGCTGTAGCGCTCATACTCTCCCTTTAGATAAGCGATTCTCTTGCTGTCAAAACTCCAGCAGGGCTGCCGAGCGTTTCCGGCAACTTTGAAACGTCCGGTCCCATCAACGTTCATATAATAGACACTTCGAACCTTTCTTCTGCCCACCCCTTCGTCAGCAACGAAACATATCTTTGTACCATCGCCAGAGGCGTGGGGATACATCTCATCCACATCAGGGGTGTTGGTGAGATTAGTCGGATTGGAACCATCGGCGTTTATCAGATACAGTTCCCAGTTTTGTCGGCCTTCGGTTTCCCGGTAGGTCTCATACACAATCTTAAAGGCGACTTCCTTCAGGTCCAGCTCCGCTCGCGGTGACGGGACTTTTCTCAGCCTTTGCCTATTTTGTCCCGCACCATTGGCTACAGTCAGAGTCAGTATCATAGAGACAAAAATGCCTGCGTTTTTCATAGGCAGTCTTTTTCTCGAAATATACACTCTTCTCCCGTAAGGGATACTGCGTATTACCATCATCTTCCACCATAGATACACAAGATGCGAACAAGTATATCGCATTCGATGTGGATAGCAAGTACGATTTGCCTTTGTTCTTCCCCACGTTGTCGTGAGTCTCGAAAGAATATTCATAGCATGACTTTTAATCAAGCGATAGCTGTCGCTCTGCCTGGTCTGTGGTAGAGCAAAGGGGCGGAACGGCCGAGTTGTTCCGCCCCCTGTTGTTACCGACCTCACTTGACGGCTTTGGATTCCGGCAGGAAGTTCTCCATTACCCAGAATTCCGGACCGCCTCCAGTGTAGCCACCAAAAACGAGGCTTTCCCCGTCCGGAGACCAAGCCATCTCTTTGTTGGCGTAGATACGCTGGACTTTCGCAACAACCTGTGGTTCTCCGCCCCGTGCAGGGATGAGATTTCAATTGATTCCGCTGCAGGCGGACTACGATATTGATTATTCGGTGGCGGGATTCAGTATGATAAATTAAAAGTGGTTAGTTTTTGTAAAACTGTTGCCTGGTACAAGAAATTCAGTTATTTTATGCTGCCGGCGGGTGAACTCGTGAATCGTATCTCGAATGTGATGCGAACAATACAACAAGAGCAGTGGGTATGATTTAATGGCGGACGAACAAAAACAATTATTGCAGCAAATCGAGCCTTTACTTGAAGCCGGAGATAAATCGGTCCTGAGAGAACTGCTCAGCAACCAGCGAAGCAGTGATATAGCCGAAGTCGTGGAGCTTGTGGATAACGAGCACAGACGTGCCATCTTCGACGCTATGGACAAACCAACTTCGGCTGAGGTGTTGGAAAAGGTTGGTGAGGCGACACGAGCGGAACTGTTCGAGCTGCTCAAAGATGAGGAGCTGAGCAGCATTGTTAGCGAACTTGACGCTGACGACGCGGCTGATGTTCTTTCGGAACTGCCGGAAGAAGAAAGGGCTGAGCTGCTCGAAAGCATACCTCCGGCTGAATCGGCTGAGATTAAAGAATTGCTGAGCTACTCGGAGGATTCAGCAGGCGGGATTATGGACCCGGCTGTGATAAGTGTGTCCGAGGATGCAACGGTCGCTGAAGCGGTCAATAAAATCCGTGCTGCGGAGATTGATGAGGACTTCTTTTCCGTGTATGTTGTTGACAAGGCAGGTGGATTTGTTGGTGATGTTCGTATCAGGTTCCTGCTGACCCGTCCGGAAGGGACGAGGATAGGTGATTTGGTTGACCCCGATACGATTTACGTTAGCGTTGATATGGACCAGGAAGAGGTTCGGAATATATTCAGCAAGAATGACCTGATTGTAGCTCCGGTTCTGGACAATGACGATAAGTTAGCCGGGCGAATCACCGCCGACCGTATTATTGAGGTTGCGGAGGAAGAGGCTGCGGAGGACCTGTACACAATGGCAGGTACAGATGCGGATGAGCTTGATACGTTTTCGGCTTTAAACGCAGCCCGTATCCGAATGACGTGGCTTTTGCCCTGTTTAATCGGGACGGGGGTAACGGCCCTGGTCCTGATGTTTTTCCACGACAAATTCGACATAGAAGGTTTATCTATTGTTTATACCGCAGCGATTGCTTTTGTGCCGATGATTGCAGCTATCAGCGGAAACGCAGGTCTGCAAACCTCGGCGATTGTGGTTTCGGGATTGGCAACCGGTCACCTTGTGGCATTGAGAGTAAGTCAGGTTTTCACGCGTGAGGTGCGCATTGCACTTCTTGTAGCCCTGAGTTGCGGAGTTATAGGCGGTGTGGCGTGCGCGATATTACTTTACGTGGAGGCTACGGAAAGCACGGTAGGGTCTGCGCGGCTTGTGTTTGCGTTCGGGATAGCTATGTTCTCGGCAATAATGGTGGCGACGACTCTTGGTTTGTTTCTGCCGTTTTTATTCCGCCGAATCGGCATAGACCCTGCTATAAGCTCCGGGCCATTAGTTACAACCGCGAACGATTCGATAAGCGTTGCAATCTATATGACTTTGACACTGCTATTGGCGACGTGAACTCAGAGGACAGAGGACAGAGGACAGAGAACAGAAGACAGATTCTGACTTCTGATTTCTGACTTCATTATCTGCGTGTGTGCCTGATACCAAGCCCTCTTCTCGGCCTGCTTTTTTTCGGAATCTCCCTGATTGTCAAATGCGATACCGGTGGTCTTTTCGGGCGAGGTTCTTTTGGTACTTTCTGTCCTAATAACTGTAAAGCGTTTCTGCAAATTTCTCTGGTAGAAGCGTCGTGACATTTGAGGCCCTGTTCTAAAACCTCCAGCGCCATTTTCTTCATTCTGCCCCGCATTTTTCTAAGGCCATAGGCGGCAGCGTTTTTCGTGTGTGCAGGACAATCACCGAACAAAACAGCTTTTAAGATGTCCAAACCATCCTCCTGCATCCAAGACAATTTATAAGCGGCCGTTCTTCTTTTCGATGCATCCGAGGAATACAATTGCTCCCCGAGCTTTCTGAGGAGTTTTATTGACGCTTCATCCTTTTCTCGGCCTGAAAGCTCCCTTTTCTCCAATTCCATAAAACAACCCCTGTATTTTGATTACTTCCGTGTAATGTCATAGATTCTCTACCAAGATATAATCGGATTGTCAAACATTTATTTGAAAAGAATTTTTATTTTTCTGCAAGTGCCCTAGCCGGCAAAACTGGAAAAGCCGGTACAGCGGGTATTTAGCAATGGCGGTTCGGACTTCGGTGATATCAGTCGAGCCTGAACCGCCCTTACAGCTACAGGCGGGAAGAATTCCTTTATGATTTGTGGCGAAAATCAATATTGTTCAAGCATCAAGCTTGACAACGGGCTTAGAATTTTATAATATAGTATGTGGCAGTAAGAGTTAGTTTATAAAGTTTGGAGTTAGTGGTAATTATGTCCCCGGAACAACCTATTGATGACCGAACAAGCCTTGAGCATGAGCCGGAATTGAACAAGTATTTCAGGGCAGCTATCAAAACCCGTGCAAGCGACCTGCATCTGAAAGTAGGTCAGCCGCCGAAGCTGCGTCTCTTTGGGGAGTTGAAAAAGACAACCGGCGAAGTAATGAGCGAAAAGAGGATTGAAGAATTGGTTTTTGAGATACTCAGCCCCGCTCAGAAAGAGTTTTTCCTGGAGCATGGGACACTGGACTTCGCGCACGAGCTCGAGGGTGAACATCGTTTCCGAACAAACATATTTCGCCAGCGAGGGGTGATTAGCCTTACTGCCCGACGCGTCAACACAATCATCCCGCCGTTTGAAGAACTTCACCTGCCGCAGATGCTTGAAAAGATATGCCAGAGCAGGCAGGGGCTGATTCTCGTAGTAGGTCCTACGGGCTGCGGCAAAACGACAACAATCGCATCAATGGTGGACCACATCAACCACACTCGCGCGTGTCATATAATTACGATCGAAGACCCTATCGAGTATCTGTTTAAGGACGCCAAAGCGATAGTCTCACAAAGGGAAATCGGGATTGACGTTAAAGACTTCGAGGAGGCCTTAATGTACCTGATGCGTCAGGACCCTGATATTGTTTTCATTGGCGAGATGCGTGATGCTAAAACGGTCAGCGCCGGAATGAGAGCTGTAGAAACGGGCCATCTTGTTTTCGGAACGATGCACTCAGCAAATGCGGCGCAGTGTGTTCACCGGCTTTTGGACCTGTTTCCGCAAAACGAACGAGACCTTGTAAGACAGACTTTAAGTCTGGCAATTAAAGCGGTCGTCAGCCAGACATTAGTTCCATGCCTGAAGGAAGGCATTGACAGAATACCTGCTGTTGAGGTTCTAATTGCAAACGCGGCTGTGAGAAAACTGATTTCCGAAGGCCGAGAAGCCGATTTGTCCAGTGTTATCCGAAGCTCGCAACAGGAAGGTATGCAGGACCTTACATATAATCTTTGTGAACTGGTGAACGACGGTTCTATCGACCCGAAAGACGCCTATAAACACGCACCGAATACAGAAGAATTAAAAATGGCACTAAAGGGTATCAGGACCACTGCCAGTGGTATTTTGTAAGATTTAACGGAGCATTCTATGCCGGATTTATTATTAGCTTCTATCGGATACGGCGGCTACATATCGATAATCAAATTTCTCATTTTCCTGGGTTTCTTTTTTGGATGGCTGCCGCTGCTTACGTGGGTTTACCAGGACGCCAGAGCAAT
>CAYTND010000044.1:0-10604 GCA_964438965.1 uncultured Pirellulales bacterium | reverse complement strand
AGCGAGTAAAGGCGGCGTTCGTAGCGGTTACAATTGCCGAATACTTCAGGGACAAGGGCAATAATGTTTTGTTTATGATGGACTCGCTTACTCGCTTTGCCCAGGCCCAGCGTCAAATAGGTCTTGCCGCGGGTGAGCCGCCGACGACAAAAGGCTACTGTCCGAGCGTGTTTTCACTAATGCCGAGACTTATCGAACGTTTAGGCTGCGCCGGAACCGGCAGTATCACAGGCATTTTGACTGTACTGGTGGAGAACGATGATTTGGCTGACCCCGTGGCTGATAGTGCCAGGAGTCTGCTGGATGGGCATATAGTTCTGTCGAGAAAATTGGCTGAGAGGAACCATTATCCCGCTGTGGATATTTTACAGAGTGTCAGCCGATTGATGCCTGCGGTGGTCAGCAAAGAGCACCAGCTTGCCGCACAGAAGCTCAAAGAAATATACGCTATTTATATTGATGCTGAAGACTTAATAAACATTGGAGCGTTTTCGTCCGGCAGCAATCGACGTATTGACGGAGCGGTAGCCTTGATTGACAGGATAAACAACTTCCTTATTCAGCCTATTCGAGAGAGGACCGATTTCAAAGAGACTGTCAAGCGGTTGACTGCTATTACCCGGTCGTGGGATAAGCTGCTGGGTTCCTAAAATGCAGAGGGCAGAAGACAGATAACAGAGGACAGAAGACAGATGACAGATGACAGAAGACTCTGACTTCAGCCTTCATTGAAAGTGGAAAAATTGGAAATTAAATGAAACGGTTTGTATGGCGGTTACAGCGTGTCCTTGACATAAGGAAAAAGGAAGAACAAAAAGCCAGAGCAGAATTGCTTGAGCTGACGGGAAGGTTAGCTGAGACACGAGGTGAGCTGCTGACACAGCAGAAGATGTTAGAGGATATAATTAATGGTTTAACCGGCGAAAATCCTAAGAAGCGATTAGGCAGGCAGGAATTTTTTCTAAAGTTTTCAGCGGTAAGTGATGAGCAAATTAAGAAACTCGAAGATAAGGTGAACGAGCTGGAATCACAACAAAGAGCCAAAATTGCAGAAGTCTTAAAACTCAGAAGGTTCAAAGAAGGCCTGGAAAAATTACGAACCGAAACAAAGATGCAATTTATAAAGGAACAAGAGAGACTTGAGCAGAAACAATTGGATGAGGGAGCTACAGTTTTATTTGTTCGAAAAACACAAAGTAAAGTTAGGAGCTGAAATTTTGCAAAAGTCTTGTTAGGAGAAAAACCAGTGAGTAAGAAACTGATAATAATCACGGCGGCAGCGGGACTGGCAAGTTTTGCCGGAACGTTTGTCCTGGGGTGGCTTACTAAACCACCTTCGGCAAGCCGTCCCGATGAATCGGCTCAGCCGGCGCTTGCCGGCGTGGAAACTGTTCCGGAATTTCCCCAGCCGGGAGTCGGTGTGATAAGTGCTGTTGGCACGGCTTCCGACAGAGAGAAAAAAGCTATGACGGAAAAGCAGCTCAAGAATCTTGTCTTTGAGGTCCGGGAAAAAGTGCAGGAGTATAACGATAAGCTGCAAGACCTTGGGGTGCGGGAACAGAGATTGCAGAGGGCCCAGGATACGTTAAAAGAAGACATTAAGGACCTCGATAATCTGCGAATCGAGCTTACTTCAATCGTTACCAGTCTCAAGGATGAGCGCGATAAGCTGCTCAAAAGCAAGCTTGAGGTTGCCCGGACCGAGAAGGACAACCTGGTATTGATAGCAGCTACCTATGACAAGATGGATGCAGGCAGTGCCGGCAAGATATTGATTAGTATGTGTACGAGCCAAACGCAACCTGGTAAGGTTGATAGCCAGAGCGGTGGCTTTGATGAGGCGGTGAAGATTCTGTACTATATGACCGAGAGGACCAAAGCTAAACTGTTGGCTGAGTTAACCAATACTGAGTCCAAGCTGGCAGCGATTTTAACCCGGAGATTAAAACTGGTAGTTGAAGGAAAATAGTCCTGTGGATATTGCAACGATAATAGGGATACTTTTTGGTTTTATGGTCATTATAACCGCCATTGTTGCGGGTGGTGGTTGGCAGATGTTCATCCATATTCCCTCAATGGCCATCACCATAGGGGGTATGCTGTGTGCTACGCTCATACATTTTTCACTGCCGCAGTTTTTGGGAATATTTTCGGTAATCAAAAAAACGGTCATTGCCAAGGTACCGTCACAGTCGGAGCTGATTCAAAAAATGGTTAACTTCGCAGCCATCAACAGACGTGACGGGGCGTTGGCTTTGGAGCAGGAGATTCCTAACTTAGACAATATATTTTTCATCAAGGGCTTGCAGATGCTTGTGGATGGACGGGATGCCGAACAAATTCGGGACTTTATGGCTATAGAGATTCAGTACCTTCAAGACCGCCATTTGACCGGCAAGAAGATTTTGGAGTTTATGGGGTCGGCCGCACCTGCTTTTGGGATGATAGGCACACTTATCGGTCTGGTGCAAATGCTTAGAAACCTGAGTTCACCTGACGCGATTGGTGGAGGGATGGCGGTAGCTTTGCTTACCACTTTTTATGGTGCGTTATCAGCAAATTTGATTTTTATCCCATTGGCAGGCAAATTGGGGATTTATTCCAAAGCGGAAACAACCGTAATAGAAATGATTGTAGAAGGTGTCTGTGCTATTGCGCAAGGTGATAATCCGACCATTGTTCGAGAAAAACTTCAGTCATTTATCTCACAGGGCAGACGGGAAGAAGTAAAGGCTACTGTATAATGGGACATGGGAGCAAACAGGCAGAATCCGATGAAGCTCCAGGCGCACCGATATGGATGGTAACTTTCAGTGATTGTATGACGCTGCTGTTGACGTTCTTTGTGCTTCTTTTGAGTTTTTCGTCTTTCGATGACAAAGTTTTTCGTAAATTAAGAGTGATTTTCATGGATGCTCTGCCAGGGGTCAGCCATCCGGACGAAAAAAATAGAGATGCAGTCCTGCCTGTAGAGCAAATTGAAACGATACCGGAGCTGATCGAAGGCAGCGAAAAACCTACTTTGATTAAAGGGTTGGACGACAACTTAAAAGAAGATACGCCCATAGATTTCCGCCGCTGGAAGGTTTTCACAATCTCATCGGAAAAAATCTTTTGGGGTAGAGGTACGCTTATTTCGGCTGAAGGTCGTCGCATTATGACTAAAATGGCGTCATTCTTAAAAGAGGTACCCAGCCGTGTAGTTGTGAGCGAAAATGGGCCGGCGAGCGAAGAGGGTGCTGAACAGCTTGGTTTGCCGCGGGCCTGGGCGGTCATGGAGTATCTCACAACCGAGCAGAATCTTAATAAAAGGCGGTTCAGCATCTCGGCGGCAAGTACTCTGGCTCAAGAGAGCCTCAGAAGTGGTGAGCCTGCCCGCGCGGGCCTGGAGCCTGAACGTACTGTTAAGATAGTTTTGTTAGAACGGAGCGTTTACAATTGAAAATTCAAGTGAACTAAAGTGCCCTGAAACTTTAGCTCACTTTAGGCACTTTATAATTTCCTTAATTGTCGGATTTTCAAAAGAAATGTCCTGATATCCAAATGGCCAAAACGCAACGCTCAAAAACAGAAGAAAGTGGACCTAAAGTCCCGGGATATATCGTTACGTTTTCAGATATGGTAACGCTGCTGCTGACATTCTTTGTGATGCTATTGAGCCTTGCGACTGTACAGGACGAGGAAATATTTTACAAGGGCCGAGATTCCTTCTCCTTTGCTATTAGAAACCTTGGAATTGGTATGTTGTTGGGTAGGAAACCAAAACCCGATTTCGGTAATGTTAAAATCAAGCATTTCATAAGCAGCCCCGATAAGTTATTTAAAGGCAGGAGCATACATATAAAAGAGGAGAAAATTCGTCAGGTCTTCAATGAACTGCGCCAGTCTATGAAGACGATGCCGTCAGAAGTAGCCGCAAAGAAAACCGATTTTTCGCTAACTAACATTCGCTTCGCGCGGGGTGATGCACGTCTGGATGCCTCGGCAAAGCAGTTCTTAGGCGGCTTTTGCTCGCAATTGCAGTCCGCCATGGCGGATTCCAGGCCGGTTAAACTTTATGTGCTTGGTTTAGCCGATGACCGAGCAACCGAGAAAGAGCAGTGGATACTTTCAGCTAAGCGGGCCAAGGCGGCGGCGGATTATCTGCGGGGTATTTTATCTTCCGGAACCAGTTTCCAAACGCAACGCAGTGCATTTGGGGGCTGGCCCCCGCCGGCAACAAGCGGGGGCTGGTCTAAGTGGTCTGTTTATTGGTGGGGAGCTGGGCCGGGAGGTGATTGGGTGCGGCAGGATAGCCCGATTTCCAAACAGTCGCAGATCCTAATCGCAGTCCTCAGGGCGGATGATTAATTCGTGCCCGTGTCAAGTTTTTCGACAGTTTGTCCGATTATGTGCCAATTCTCGCATCGAAAGTCCTGCTGACGGCCTACTAATGCCCATTTTGGTATTTCGGCACGCTATTTGCACATGAACTAAAGTGAACTAAAGTGCCTAAAGTGAGCTAAAGTAAAAAAATAATCCATAACTTTAGGCACTCTAAACTTTAGACACTTTAGGCACTTTCTAATTTGGTATTTTGCAGGGACCCCGCCTTGCGGGAATCCAGCGTGATGCGATACAGGAAAAAAATCGTTGTTTTTTTGATAACAGTTGCGTTGGGCAGCGGTGTGCTATTTGTTCCCGCTTTCGCGGGAATGACATCCCTGCGAGGGACCCCGCCTTGCGGGAATCCAAAGCAGGGGTCGGTTCGTTCGGCTACCGATGGAACAGAATTGGAAGATTCAAAATCCAAATCTAATTCTTTATTTGAAAATGACCCCAATTTTTCGACGAGGACGGGTGATAAACCAGGCATCCGAGAGTTGTTCTTTAAAATGATGTTTTCGGTTTTGTTCCTTGTTGTTCTGGGTGTAGCGGCGATTTATGTTTCAAAAAGGTTTCTGCCAAAAATTACTAAGCTGCCGGGCAAAGAGATTCGTATTGCTGAAACAGTTCACCTCGGGCCGCGCAAGGCAGTACATCTGCTTGAGGTAGGGGAGCGACGGTTCCTTATAGGCAGTACAAATGAGAGCATCACAAAATTGGCCGACTTAGAAATGGAAGTGAATAAAGTGCCTAAAGTGAGCTAAAGTGAACTAAAGTTAGTTCCAAACTTTAGGCACTCTGAACTTTAGGCACTTTAATTTTTTGTGAGGATATAAATGACCTGCAAGCCTATTAGAATGTTTTTTCTGGCGTTTTTTGTTTTGATACCAGCCGGGTTCTCTTTTGGCCGGGATGTCAATGTGACCCCAATGCTACCCAGGCTGCCTGGACAGCCTGGCGATACTTCCACGACAAGTGCCCCTGCAAACGGTATTCCAAGCATCACGGATTTGATGACGGTTATAGATAAGGCAACGACCAGCGAGACCCAAGGCAAAGATTGGTCAACACCTGTCAAACTTGTAATCATTTTTAGCGGCCTGGCGATTCTGCCGAGTCTTATGATGATGATGACTTCCTTTACAAGGATAGCTATCGTTTTGTCTTTTATTCGACGTGCTTTGACCACGCAGAACATACCTCCTACTATTGCAATGATGGGTTTGGCTTTATTTCTGACGCTTTACACAATGGCTCCTACATTCGCCAAGACCAACACAAACGCCATCCAGCCTTATCTTGCGAACGAGATTGATTTTCAAACGGCGGGTACCAGAGCTGGTGATTGCATAAAAGAATTTATGCTTCGTCAGTGCCGGGAATCTGATTTAGCTCTTTTTGTGCGGATGGCCAAGATAGAACCTCCAACAAGTCTGATGGATATAGATTTGCATATAGTTATTCCGGCATTTATTATCAGTGAATTCCGCACTGCATTTGAAATAGGCTGTCTTTTGTTTATTCCTTTTCTGCTGATGGATATTGTTATTGCAAGTGTTTTGCTTAGTGCGGGTATGATGCTGCTGCCACCAATGATGATATCACTGCCTTTGAAGCTGATATTATTCATTCTTGTTGATGGCTGGGGATTACTGGCCGAGAGTCTTAGTCTGAGTTTCAGATAACGTTGAGTGTAAGTGCCTAAAGTAACAAGGAACGAATAATGAATATCCAACAAGGAATATCGAATGTCGAACTAATCTATTTTCCTTCATCATTCTTCATTCCTTGTTCGATATTGGATACTTGTCTGACGACAGTCAAGATTCTTTTTTGTAACTTTAGCTCACTTTAGACACTTTAGCTCATTTTTATGGAATTGAATTATGGATGGTAGTTTCGTTCTTTACCTGGGCCGGCACACGCTTGAGACGGCTTTGCTTTTAGCTGCTCCGATTCTGCTGACATGTATGGTTGTAGGAGTGGTGATGACATTGTTTCAGGCAGTTACTTCTATACGCGATATGACCTTAACGATAGTGCCTAAGCTTTTGGCTGTTGGTATCGTCATGTTGGTTTGTGGCGGTTGGCTCCTGGAAGTGATACTTAGATTTACCAACGAAATGTTTGGCCATATCCGGAATATTGGCCATTGAAGTGCCTAAAGTTTGGAGTGCCTAAAGTGCCTAAAGTTAAAAAATAATCCATAACTTTAGTTCACTTTAGGCACTTTAGCTCACTTTAGGCACTTTAGCTCACTTTAGGCATTTTTATGGAACTGATAATCGAAAAACTTCTTGGTTTTGTAATGGTGCTGACAAGGATTTCAGCATTTTTTTTGGTGCTTCCTGTTTTTGGGTGGAAGAGTATTCCTGTCAGGATAAAGGTTGCATTGACTGTTATGGTGGCAACTTTTTTTTCGATGATAACGCCTGTACCTATCGAGTCGGGGCAAGTCTCTATCGTCAAGGCAGTATTGCTTCTGGCCAACGAAGCCACCTATGGGCTGGCTCTGGGCCTAATCGCTACATTTGTATTTGCCGCGGTTAAATTCAGCGGGCGCATTATCGAGCGGCAGATGGGTTTGGCTATGGCCCAGATTTTGGACCCATTGACCGGTGATAGCACTCAACCACTTGGTAGCTTGTTGGAGATGATATTTATACTCTTATTTCTCAGCGCTAACGGTCATCATTTGTTTTTGTTGATTATCTCGCGAAGTTACGAGACGTTTCCTGCCGGCAGTATCCCGACAATCCCCGTTTTGACCGTTGGGATAATTAAGGCTGGTTCGACACTGCTAATGGCCGGCCTGAAATTGGCCGCACCGATATTGGCAGCATTCTTGGTGTTGATGGTTGTTTTAGCTGTCTTTGCACGTATGATTCCGGAAATGAACATTCTATTTATCAGTTTGCCAATGCGTGTAGGTCTGGGATTGTTGATGGTGGCGATATTTTTGCCATTTATTAATACGTTTGTGGCCGAATTCGCTGATTGGATGGGTAAACTACTGCCCTTATGAGACCAATGACCATAGATTTCAGACTCAAGACCACAGACCAAAGTCGTTTGTCTTGTGTCTTTAGTCTTGTGTCTTTAGTCTTGTGTCTTGAGTCTTGTGTCTTGAGTCTTTTACTAAAATCGGGGACAGATTATGCCAGAGCAAGCTGCCGAAAGGACGGAACAGCCAACAGGCAGGAGATTGTCGAAAGCCAAAGGCAAAGGGCAGGTAGCACAGAGTCAGGAGCTGACATCGATTGTAACACTTCTGGTGTTGGTGGCAATGATTACTTTGTTGGCACCGAACTTGCTGCAATGGTTCATGATACAAATTAGGCAGGGGATGTCGTGTGAAAAGGGCATTTTTGCTGACAGCAGTGGATTTTTGGATTTCATCAGTAGAAAAACTATCGATTTGATACTTGTTATCTGCCCCATTCTCGCGGCACTTTGTGCGGGTTCTTTTATAGCCAGCGTCGCTGTCAGCGGGCTGAATTATACGCCGGGGGCATTAGAATTTAAATTCGACCAATTCAATCCCGTCGCAGGGTTACAGAAACTGGTAAACGCTCGTTCTCTGGTGAAGCTCTTGTTATCCGTGCTAAAACTGCTTTTAATCTCACTCATCGTTTGGTTCTATCTTCGGAGCAGGCTCGATATGCTTGCTGGGCTTCGATGGGCCTGGTCCACGCAAATACTTGCAGTTATCGCAAAGATAATACTTGGCCTGATGATACGTATTGGCATTGTACTGTTGATTATGGGTATTGCTGATGCCTTCTATCAGAAATGGAAATACATCCAGGAACTGAAGATGACGAAGCAGGAAGTAAAAATGGAGCTCAGGGATACAATAGGTTCGCCTGAGGTCAAAAGTCGAATCCGGCAAATCCAGTTCCAAGCGGTCTTGAGGCGCATGTTGCAGGAAGTGCCCAAGGCCAGTGTGGTTCTTGTCAACCCAACACATGTAGCTGTTGCGCTGCGTTATGATGCCAAGACGATGGAATCGCCCGTGATGGTGGCCAAAGGGGCAGACCATTTGGCGGAAAAAATCAGGGAAATTGCACGGGCTTACGGTGTGCCCATTGTAAGAAGGCCGGAGTTGGCCAGAACAATATATTCAACGGTCAAACCCGGCAATCCTATACCCGAGGCTTTGTATGTGGCGGTAGCAGAAGTGTTAGCTATGATTTATCGTTTACGTCATAGAAAAGCAAACTCCCAGGTGTAAAAAACACAAGACTCAAGACAAACGACTTTGGTCTGTGGTCTTGAGTCTGAAGTCTGTGTTGTTCCCTCCAATAATTTACCAGATGAAAACTCACACTACATTCTTGCCTTTATGTCATAGAGCGAAACCTAAGGAACTCATCTGTTGTTGTATCAAAGCTATATTTCTCTCAAGACGAGCAAATCGAGCTATCAATCTTTTTTCTCTTTTAGTAAGGCGGTTTTCTTCGTATTCAATCCTATCCTGTAGATATTCTATTTGTTTGTCCACATGTTTCTGGTCGATTTGGATGGAGCCCGTTGTTACCTTGAGCATATTATCTAATACATCCTCTATTGCGCTGGTAAAACCCTGCTTTACTCTGACATTGGCGGTGAAAGTGCCGTCCTGACTTAAGTCAACGCTGAGCTGAAGGGCGTTCTCGGGATACACAGGGTTACCGTTATCGTCGAAGGTACTGTCGCCGGTAATTATATTGCCGCTGTATGTTGCATCGCGGTAGGTTGATTCGGTTGAGAGTTTGATTTTGGCGCTGGTGATTGCTCCGCCGCTTACCACCATTTCGACGTCGTAGCTGCCTGCTGTGGTGTAATTGCTGTGGGCACCATAAAATTCGATAGTATTACTGTCGCTGCTGCCGGTCTTGTCTGCTCCGATTATGGCCAGTACGCCCATATAATCTTCAGCTATTGCTTCATCAAAGACATTCATGTCAAGACTCAATACCCCTTCCCTGTCAAGCTTAAAGCCGAGATGTCCCGGCGTCAGGAACGTGTCGATATCCTCTATAAATCCGTTGGTCTGGATGATAAGGGGTGTGCGAATCTGCTGCCTTATGGTCGAAACGACATAATCTCCCATCAAGAGACCGGCAGTTTTTAGAACGTCATTGTAACCGGTCTTTTCCTTAATATACTGGACGGCAAAGTTATAGGCATCAACCATAGAGCTTATTTTGTCTTTTACCGATTGGATATCTCTGGTCAGAGTTAGCTCCTCTCCATTGGCGCCGGTCGTATCGTGCAGATACAGAGTAACGCCGTAGATAACATCGTTCACGGTGTTAGAGCTTCTTTTGACCCACCAATCTGTGTTGTCGCCTTTTGTCGTTTCCGAAAAAGTCCAACCGGAAGAGGGGGTTAGATTACTCGTATCAATCGAAATCATGCTAACATCACCGGCAGTACTTCGGAATGTAAATGTCGTATCACCATTATCGCTCAACTTGTTACCACTGACTATTATGTCATTAGGGTTTACGTTTGACAACACTTCAAGTGCATCTTGAATCTCGCTGGTTTTAGCATCGCGTTTAATAGGAGCCGTCGTTTGTCCGTCATAAGTCAGAGTAAAAGTACCGCCAGTCGCCTTGTCGGTCTTAGACAGCGTCTGCACCTCGGCAATTCCTGGTCCTGTGGGGTAGCCATCAATTCTTATCTCACTATCCTGAGCTGATTGGGTTTCAATAAAGTCCGAGGCTGTGAAATTCGCCAGGTCCGCCGTTATTGAGCCACCTTCTGTCAAAACGGCCATCGTAGGCAATGTTAATGTGGCCGCGGAACCGTTGGCGTTGTACGTTAAGGTAATCGAAAGATTGCTTGCCCCGTATGTATCATCCGTCAAAACAATTTTGCCATTTTCAAGGACTGCTTTGGCAATGCCGTCAAAAGCATCGTTAATCTCAGCGATGAGATGACTAAGTTTGGTGTTGCTGGTGATGCTAAGGTCCACCTGGGTTATTGGATTACCGCTATGGTCCGTGCCGGTTATTTCAATCACTTCGCCACCCTCCAGCAGGTTTGCTCCAAATTGGTCAAGGTCTGTGATCTTTGTAGTAAGTGTAGCATTGTTACTATCCGCAGTAAAAGCTGAATCTGCTTGCCAAACTTCTGTGCTGCTTGCGTTGATGGAGATTTCATAATCGGAGCCGGCGTCATTGCCATTTAGCACCAGATGGTAGGCATCGTTGTAGTACAGCAGGTTGGCTGTAACACCGGGGTTGTTC
>CAYTND010000043.1:0-10642 GCA_964438965.1 uncultured Pirellulales bacterium | reverse complement strand
CCGGTTGAGGTACGATGTGAGGGAGGTAAGGCAGTTATTCCGTCACAATGGGCAGCCGACAAGAAACTGAAACAGAGAACAAACAAGCAAGGATACTGCAAATTCATAGAAGTTCCTAATGTAGATGGTCTAAAGTTGGTTATGTGGGGTAGCGGTGGTGTCTGGTACGAAGCTTTAAGCAAAGAGCAAGTCGAGAACATTAAGAAGGAGTATAAAAAATACAAGTGGACGGAAGTGCCCATAAAGTTGATTCCAGGCCAGAAAGAATATAAGGTTGAAGTAACAATACTCACGAACGAGGAATCCGAACAGAAAAAGTAAGAAAGGTTGCACAACGAAAGAGAATACAAGGCCGGGCTGGTTTTGCTCGGCCTTTTTTATGCGCAAGCATCGGAATATCAATTCAATATTGAAAGTAATTTGAAATCCTTTTATATTGAAGAGTATGGAAGAGCGTTTTAAGCTGGAAACCGAACGCCTGGCCAGGTCGTGGATGCAATACGACCGGGCTACCCTGCGCGGCTATCTCGTCGAGGATGTGGAGGACCCGCGCATCAATATACAGAGTATTCTAACACGGCACTTTCTCATCGAACGATTATTTGGCGAGCGATACGATGACCTGATGGAGCAGGAGCTGCGGTTTAGTATGGTGATGAACTGGCTGCTCAGACTCCTCAAAAAACCGGTCAGTGCAGGGCAGTTGCAGGCTGTTCTCGGTACGCTGCTGGCGGAAGAAGACAACGCCGAGGGGTTGGAAATCCCATCGTATATATCAGAAACTTTTAGCACTCTGAGGCTGCCGAACTATATCTGCGATTTGCTTAACTGGACACCGGTTGAGACGACCGAAGCGCCGGTTCCGGAATATCTTATGTCAACCTTCCAGGCGATTTGGCATGAGGTGCTGGCCGGTGGGCAGCCTCAGCACATCTCTGTGCTGGAACCGGCCTGCGGCTCAGCAAACGACTATCGATTCATCGAATCCTTCGGCATCGCCGGACTGCTTGACTACACGGGATTCGACTTGTGCGAAAAGAATACCCGCAACGCAAAGCAGATGTTTCCGAAGGCACGCTTCAAGGTGGACAATGCACTTGAAATCGATGCGGAGGACGACACATTCGATTATTGTTTCGTGCATGATTTATTTGAGCATTTGTCAATCGAGGCGATGGAAGTCGCTATCTCCGAGGTATGCCGTGTAACACGGCAGGGTATCTGTGTCGGATTCTTCAATATGTATGACGGCGACCGGCACATCGTCAAGCGCATTGACGACTACCACTGGAACAAGCTGAGCATGGGCGAGACGAAAGCAATCTTCGAACGCCACGCGTCTGTGGTGGAGGTCATTCACATTGATAAATTTTTAGCGTCAAAGTTTGGTTGCAGGGACACCCATAACAAAGACGCTTACACATTTGTCATCAGGATATAACTGCGACTTTACAACTCGGAATCGGTCGTTTTAATTTCGCAGTTGAAAACGTCCCTTTTTATTGGTAGAATCCATCCTCGTTTTTGTAGATATATAGATTCCCGCTTTCGCGGGAATGACAAAAGGGTCGCGGGAATGACAAAAGGGTCGCGGGAATGACAAAAGGGCCGCGGGAATGACAAAAGAACTGTGGAAATGACAAAGGGCCGGTGATGGCAGAAAGATTTGATAAGCACATCTTAAAAAACGGAATGGTGCTTCTTGGCGAGCCGATGGAGGAGGTTGCTTCGGTGGCGTTTGGTTTTATGCTGCCGTCCGGGGCGGCTTTGCTGCCAGAGGGCTGCTGCGGGGCGGGAGGTGTTATTGCCGACTGGATTTTCAGGGGCGCCGGCGATAAGAGCAGCAAGGAGCTTGGCGATGCGCTGGACGGGCTTGGGCTGCATCGCGCCGGTTCGGTCGGCAGCTCGCATATAACCGTTGGGGCGGCCCTCGAAGCCGGCAACTTGGCGCAGGCCTTAGATTTGCATGCGGACATTATACTTAAACCCAGCTTAAAGGAAGACCAGTTTGAATTAGCGAGGCAATTAGAAGTTGATGGGGTACTATCTTTAGACGATGACCCCCGGCAAAAGGTTATGCTCAAACTTCGAGAGCAGTTTTATCCAAGCCCTTTGGGTCGCAGTCCTGCCGGAGAAATTGCAGAATTGAAGGCCTTGACGGCTGAAAAGGTAAAGCGGATTATAAAGGACAATTTTAATCTTTCGCAGACGATTTTCGCAGTTGCGGGTAAATACGACTTCGATGCGGTTTGTCAGCAGATAGAAAGACTATTTGAGACCAAGCAGCAAGAAGCCTTCGAACCGATAACGTTAGGTCCCAAAGCCGGCAAATATACGCATATAGATAACGACGGTGCGCAGGTGCATATCGGCCTGATGACCGAGACGGTCAAGCCAACCGATGAGGACTACTATAACGCCAGAGTAGCGGTATCGGTTCTTTCGGGCGGTATGAGCGCCAGATTGTTTACAAAGGTAAGAGAAGAACGAGGCCTGTGCTATGCAATCGGAGCACGGTATCACTGCCTCAAAGAAGCGGCTGGTATAATGTGCTATGCCGGCACGACGCCGGATAAGGCCCAGGAAACGCTCGACGTGATTATCCAGCAGTTCGATAAGCTGGGTGATGGAATAAGTGAAGAGGAAATCCAAAGAGCCAAAGTCGGATTAGAAAGCTCGCTGATTCTAAGCAGCGAATCGTCCAGCAGTCGAGCCGGCGCAATTGCAAGCGATTACTATATGTTAGGCAGGGTCCGAGGACTGGATGAAATTAAGGATAAAATCGAGGCGACCAGCGTTGATTCGGTTTTAGGATTTTTGCGAAGCAATAAGTTCAAAGATTATACAGTTGTAACGATAGGGCCAAAGTGCCTAAAGTGAGCTAAAGTTAAAAAGAATAATGAATAATGGAATTTAAGAAAAAGACATTGTCAAACGGCCTGGACGTGGTTGGTGAGGTGAACAAATCCGCCAAATCGGCGGCGGTTGGTTTCTTTGTCAAGACCGGCTCCCGTGACGAGAGCGAACAGATAAACGGGGTCTCGCATTTCCTGGAACATATGCTGTTCAAAGGCACAGAAAAGCTAAGTGCTCTCGAAGTTAATGAGGCGTTCGACCGGACAGGGGCACAATTCAATGCCGGTACCAGTGAGGAAAATACCGTCTTCTATGCGGCTGTTCTTCCGGAATATTTAGCCGAGGTTACAGGGCTGTGGATAGAGCTGATGAGGCCGGCGCTGCGGGATGATGATTTCAGTATTGAAAAAAATGTAATCAAAGAAGAAATTGCAATGTATAAGGACATGCCGAGCTTTGACGTTATGGACCGATGCAGAAGCCTGCACTTCGATGGTCATCCCTGCGGCAATAGTATTCTGGGCAGTGAAGCAAGTATAGATAATCTGGCGGCTGAACAAATGCGGGACTATTTCGCCCGGCGGTACGCACCGAACAACATGGTGCTGGCATGCGCAGGCAATTTTGACTGGGACCAAATCTGTTCGCTTGCTGCGAATTCCTGCAGCAAGTGGCGGCAACAAACTGTCGAAAGAAAACTGGAACACTTTGGCGGCAGCAAGAAGAAAAAGAGAGTTGAAAAATCAAACCTGGCTCGCGAACATATATGCCTGATGAGCTCCGGCGTGTCCGCTCAGGACCCGATGAGGTTTGCCGCTTCGCTTTTAGGAGTTATCGTCGGCGACAATGTCGGGTCACGATTCTTCTGGGAGCTGGTTGACAAAGCGTTAGCGGAAGCGGCAACAATGCAGTTCGGGGCCATGGACGGCACAGGGGCGTTTTGCAGTTATATCCGCTGCAGCGCCGATAATGTTACGAAGGTACTCGATACCGTTAGTAGTATTTTCCAAAGTCTATCCAAAAACGGCATAACCGAAGATGAATTAAGAAAGGCAAAAAACAAGGTATTAAGCGCTTTGGTTATTAAAAATGAGCTGCCGATGGGTCGGCTGGGTGACCTGGGTTCTAACTGGATATATTTAGAGCAGTACCGTACAGTCGAAGATGACATCAATGCGGTTAAGGCTGTTACCATTGACGATGTTAATATGCTGATAGAGCAGTTTAAGCCGGGTGATTTTACGCAGCTTTCTATGGGGCCTGCACAGGACAGAGGACAGAGGACAGAGAACAGAAGACAGAGGACAGATTCTGATTTGTGACTTCTGATTTCTGCCCCATTCTGTGGGGGTGGGGCAAGGAGAAAAAGGTATGGGTAGGCAGACAAGAAGGCAGTTTCTTAAGACAATTGGTTTTGTAGCGGCTTCAACCGGAACGCTGTCGATATTGCCGGGGTGTGACGGTGTAAACCAAATGACAGCAGCGGGAAGAAAACGTCCGAACATGGTTTTAGTAATGACCGACGACCAGGGTTACGGTGACTTAGGCTGTCACGGCAACCCGGTTATTCAAACGCCTAACCTGGACAGGCTATATACGCAAAGCATCCGGCTAACGAACTTTCACGTCGGCCCTACCTGTTCGCCCACACGCGCGGCGCTGATGACGGGACGCTACTGCAACCGAACTGGCGTGTGGCATACCATTATGGGCCGGTCACTCCTGCGCAAAGACGAAGTAACGGCAGCCGACGTCTTCTCAGCGGGCGGCTACCGCACGGGCATCTTCGGCAAATGGCATTTAGGCGACAACTACCCGTTCCGGCCGCAGGACAGGGGATTCGGCGAAGTGTTGATCCATGGCGGAGGTGGAGTCGGTCAAGGACCCGACTACTGGGGCAACGACTACTTTGATGATATCTACTTCCACAACGGCAGGCCGAAGAAATTTGAGGGCTACTGTACTGATATATGGTTTGACGGAGCGATGAAATTTATTGAAGCTAATAAAGAGCGGCCTTTCTTCTGTTACATACCCACTAATGCACCGCACGGGCCATATAATGTCGCTGACGAATACAGCAAGCCGTACAGGGATAAAGGCGTCCAGAGCAGGCAGGCCAATTTTTACGGTATGATTACGAACATTGATGAAAATATGGGCCGGCTTATGCAGCACCTCAAACAACTTGGCCTGGAAGAGAACACTATCCTTATCTTTATGACCGACAACGGGACTTCCGGCAGCTACGGCGGGGGGATGCGGGGCAAGAAAGGTTCGGAATATGAGGGCGGTCACCGCGTACCGTGTTTTATCCGCTGGCTCGACGGCGGCCTGACGGGCGGCAGTGACATCGACCGGCTCACGGCCCACATCGATATATTGCCGACGCTTATCGAGTTGTGCGGGCTGAAGAGACCCGGCGGAGTGAAGTTCGACGGCGACAGTCTTGTTCAGCTTTTGACGGGCCGGGACGAGAACTGGCCCGACCGTACGCTGATTACCGACTCTCAGCGAATTGAACATCCGGAAAAGTGGCGTAAAAGCGCGGTTATGACCGACCGCTGGCGGCTGGTAAACGGCAAGGAGCTTTACGATATAAAGGCCGACCCGGGCCAAAAGAATGACATCGCCGACGGGCGACCACAAATTGTCGAGAAACTGCGCAAGGCTTATGAAGACTGGTGGGTAGATGTTTCTCAGCGTTTCGATGAGTATTGCGAAACCATCCTCGGCTCGGACAAACACAATCCAACGCGATTGATGTCGCACGATTGGCACGGTCCGAAAGTGCCGTGGAGCCAGGGTGCCGTTCGCAGCGGGATGCAGGCCAACGGCTTCTGGGCGGTGGAGGTTGCCCGTGATGGCAGGTATAAGTTCGAACTGCGGCGCTGGCCGAAGGAATTGAATGCGCCCATCAACGAATCGATTCCCGGCGGTAAGGCTATTACCGCTACCGAGGCCCGACTCAAAATTGCGAATGCAGATATGACCGTGCCCGTTTCCAGGGATGCCCGCGCCGTAACGTTCGAGGTCCGGCTCCAAGCCGGCAAGACACGTCTGGAGACGTGGTTTATGGATGACAGGGGCAATTCTCGCGGCGCTTATTACGTCTATGTGAAACGTTTATAATAGATAGCTGTGTAAAGGATTATGAGCAAGCAAACAAGAAGAGAATTTTTGAAAACCAATATATCTGTTATGTGATTTTAGTGATATCAGTAATTTAACCAGAGAAAAGATATGTCATCTCAAAACGAGCAGAAAGAGTCTTTGGAAGACACAACTTCGCCACTTGCCGGAGGGAAAGCAAAGCACGCCAAGGACCTTCCAACTGAACCTTCCGGTGTAGTCCAGGAGACAAGTGAAATACCGAAATTTGACTTAGCTGAACAGATTCTGGCCGAGCAGCGAAAAATCACCGCGATAAGAAGAAAAGGCCCCGGCAAGCCCCAGCGACTCCCGTCGCTCGCACCTGCGGTTACGCGAGTACAGGCGCAAGACGTGGCTGCGGGCAAAAACCCAAAAACTCCAGACCGGCAGCCCCAAGCACAGTCAACCGATTATGCTATTAAGCAGCCGCCATCGATATTGTCGGAGCAGGAGCAAATCATTGCAGAGATTGTAGCAAGGGATATTGAAAAGTTGTACCGGCGGGATAGTTCGAGCCTTCGTAATTGGTAACGGGTAATTTGCGGGTTACCTGGTTATCTTCTTGCAATACGGACTTGTACAAGGTAGATTACTACAAAATTGTTTGGAGAGGTGGCCGAGTGGCTTAAGGCAACGGTTTGCTAAGACTTCGTTAAAATCCTCCTTTTATGCAAATATCGCTGATTCCAGCACTTAGCAAGTGGTAAATATCGCAAGATTGGTAGATATTGCATCTTTTGGTTGTAGTTTGGTTGTAGTTTTTCATAGTGATATTTACTTTATTTTTCCGGAAAATCTGCATCGTAAAAAGTCTGCGAATGAACCTTGGATCGACAGTCCTAACAGGGGGTCAGCAAGTATCTGTCGCCAAATGACCAATGATTATGGCTTAAAGACTTATGATGCTGACCGAAGCGCAACCGAAGCCTAAACGTGCAGGTCTGTTGCAAATCGTTGGCTCGGATTAATCCAAAGTAGTTAACGGTTAAGGTTGATGGCTCGGCGCTTCGGTGAGCACAAAGCCGCACGCAACAAATGCTGCGGCATCTGTTAGGCCAAGTTGCGCTCTGGCTCCAGCTTTAAGCCGCCACAAATGTGGGGTGTTCAATTCCAATGGTACGGTACGGAAGTATATCTCCCCGTAAACAACAAAGACCACCTGTACAGACCGCAGGCGAACTTTAGAAGGAATTGTGTGTTTCTGCGTGGTCTGTGGAGTTCCAGTAATACACTGAACACAATGTAAGCCGTAAAATGCTCGTAAACACAATCACAAAAGTGTAAATGATAAGTGTAGTACTCGAGATTTCTCAGTCTCCAAACTAATCCGGATAGGGTTAGAAAGTTTCTTCTTATGCGGCTTTCTCGCTTTTTTAATATCAAACTCCTCCTTTTCTTCGAGTTTATGAGAAGCCATGGAAACACTTCGACATATTGGCTCGCTGACCTTTGCATTCGGGCTCTCCCTGCAGTATTTACCATAAAATAAATCTTTGCGATCTTATAGAAAATTCGTAGAATTGTAAATCACGCTAACAACGGGGGCCGACAACTGAGACGCTATGAAGATTGATTATTGATTATCGATTATTGAAAAGTGAACATTAACCCTTTTATCAAAAGGAATAGCATAATGAATCTTTATACACAGAACACAAAACCTCCAGACGATAATTGGCGAATACTTGCGTACGATGAAGATGGAGACGAAGAAACAAAGCAAAAAACCGAACAGGCAAACGCATCGCTTAACGATTTTCTGGTTGGCCTTATTCAATCTGAGAACCTGATAGTACTAGCGGGCTTGGGAGCATCTATGTATCTTGACGATGCTCCCGGTATGAGCGATCTTTGGGACGCTGTTAAGCAGGCTACTGATGACACTGACGGGAAGGATAATATTGAATTCTCAGATATACTCGACAAAGTAAAGTACACCCTCTCTCCTTCTAACAATAATATTGAAGAATTGTTAAGCCGATGCCAAATGTCAGAACAAATAGAATCTATTGACGTTGTAAAGAAATTCATAAGTCTTGCAGAAAAAGTGATTGCAGAGGAGTGTAGATTTGTTTCTCCTGATGATAGTTTGCCAGTGCATGAAGATTTTCTGCGTAGAATTGCAGGACGCTCAACTTACAAGTCACGAACCAAATTATTTACCATAAACTATGACCTGTGTTTCGAAATAGCAGCGGCTAATATAGGCTTTGCGAAAATAGATGGTTTTTCACTGAGCAGCCCACGTCAATTTTCACCAGCTTATTTTGACTATGATTTTGTTACTAGGGCCGACGATAACAAATCTCCACATTTTATTGAAAATGTATTCCAGTTTTACAAACTACACGGTTCAATCGATTGGACTAGGCGTAGAAATGGTTCCATCTTTCAACGTTCTAAACCAAAGTCACCTTTGCTTATTTATCCTCGAAGCTCTAAGTTTAGATTATCTTACTCACAACCTTTCTTGGAAATGATATCCCGTTTCCAGATCGCTCTTAGAAAGCCTAATACTGGCTTACTTATTATTGGTTTTGGTTTTAATGATGATCATTTGGTGCAACCTATCTTGTCCGCGATACGGAGCAATAGCAGTCTTAGGCTCTTGATGGTTGATCTTTGTTTAAGCGATAAGGAATTAAATTCATCAATGACTTTTATAAAATCTCTAATAGAAAAAAACGATTCGAGGTTGGTTTTCCTGGATTCAAAATTCGAAGATTTTGTTCCGCTTCTTCCCAATGTAAGAGTTAAAACGGAAGAAGATATCCATCTTGAGCGAATAAAAACAACGGGAGAATTGAGATGACATCTCCGCTACCAATATTTCCTTTCGAAGAGAATCGCTTGATTGGAACTATTATACAAGTTACAGCCTCTATAGCCACTGTTAATCTTCCATTGGCTGCTAAGAAAGTCCCGCTTGTTTATCATGGTAATATGGTTCACGCTGGATCAGTTGGTGAGTATGTTGTTATAGAAAACGAAGACATCGCCATCTTTGGTAAAATTATCGAGGTTAGATTGCCCGAGCGTGACCGTTTAACCGTGGAGCCAAAGCTGGGTGATACAGGTGTCACCCACCCTATTGGCCGAATACAGCTTTTGGCCAACATTCCCTTACAAACCGGAGTAGTAGAGCCCGGTCTTTCTATATATCCTCGGCTTGCTAACAGAGTTTTTTCAGCTCATCCTGAACTGATTAAATGGACTGCTGAGGCTTCTCAGCGCACAGAAGAAAACGCAGATCCAATCACGCTTGATTTGGCTCATCTACCAGAATACAAAGAAACAATTATATCAATTACTCCCGAAAGATTATTCGGCTGCCATTGTGCAGTACTTGGGACGACCGGTGCCGGCAAGAGTTGGACAGTAGCAAGACTTATTGTGGAAACAAAAAAGCATAATAGCAAAGTGATTCTCTTTGATCCAACAGGAGAGTTTTACACCCTTGGTGATTATGCGGAGCATGTGTCTCTCGGTGGCAAAGACAAATCCCACGAAAAAACTGAAGAAGTTGTATTTCCATATAGCAATCTTGTACAGCAAGATATATTTGCGCTCTTTAGACCATCAGTCGGAACACAAGCTCCAAGATTAAGGGAAGCCCTAAGATCTCTTAAATTGGCGAAGATACTTGGAGAAGGACATGATATTGTACAAGACGGGTGTATAGCCAAAACTAATAAACCTAAGGCTCCTTTTTTTGCTGAGTACAAAATTCACATTGACAAATTAGATTCGCCTGATGCTGATTTTGATATAAAATGCCTAGCGACACAAATAGAGCACGAGTGCATATATCCCTCTCCATTTAATGGCAGTAGTAGTAATTGGGGGGGCACTAATCAAAACGATTTAAATTGGTGCACGCCATTAATTCTCAGGATTCAAAACTGCATAGTAATGCGAGAATTTTCTTCTATTTTTCAGATCCAGTCAAAGAAAGATATCCTTGATGTATTCGACAGTTTTCTCAATGATGAAAAACAACACGTCCTGAGAATATCTTTAAAACTTTTACCATTTGCTATGGATATTCGTCCAATCGTGGTTAATGCCATAGCTCGCCATCTCCTTTCAGAAGCCAGAGATAAAGAATTTATTAGTAAGCCGCTCGTCATTTTCCTTGATGAGGCACACCAATTTGTAAATAAAAAAGTTGGCGATGAATTCTTTAACATGCAACTTGATGCTTGTGAACTAATTGCAAAAGAAGGGAGAAAGTATGGCTTGCTTATTTGCATGGCAACTCAGCGTCCTCGAGATATTCCTGAAGGCGTTTTAAGTCAAATGGGGACTATGATAGTACACCGACTTGTTCATCCGGCAGATCGAGAAATAGTAACAAAAGCATCGAGTCAGATTGACAGGCCGTTTACCGATATGTTGCCTGAATTTACACCTGGTGAGGCTTTGATAATAGGTTCAGACTTTCCGATACCATTGACAGTTAAAATTGAAGAACCTTCAAGAAAACCAGAATCAAAAGGCCCAAACTTCCAAAAGCATTGGAAGAAAAGGAAGAAAAAGAAAAAGAAAAAAAAGAAAGCATGACGTTAGCCACCGAAACAACCCAACTCCGCCGCGAAAAGGGCTCTCTTAAAGGTGATGCAAAGGAAGCTAC
>CAYTND010000042.1:0-10749 GCA_964438965.1 uncultured Pirellulales bacterium | reverse complement strand
GTAGATGGTGATTACAATGACGCAAACTTTTACAGACGTATCAAAACCAGACTTGCAGAGTTGGACCAAAAGCATAATATCTATGAAAGTCTGGTGTTTTATCTGTCAGTTCCTCCCTTTTTGTACACCACAATAGTAGAGCATCTCGGCTCGGCAGAACTGGCCTGTCCGAAAAAGCTCGGCACAAAGCAACAGGTTAAACTGGTCGTTGAAAAACCTTTTGGCAGAGACCTTCGAAGCGCGGTCGAATTAAACAATAGTATATCTCACTGCTTCAGTGAGTCTCAGATATATCGAATCGACCATTATCTCGGAAAAGAAACGGTTCAGAATATTCTGATGTTGCGATTTGCCAACACTATCTTTGAGCCGATATGGAATCGAAATTACATAGATAATGTGCAAATCACTATTGCTGAAACGCAAGGGGTTGAACACAGAGCGGGTTACTATGACACGTCCGGTGCTCTTCGAGACATATTCCAGAATCATATGCTCCAAATGCTTGCTTTGGTGGCGATGGAGTCACCGATATCATTTGAGGCAGACCATATCCGTGATGAGAAGGTCAAACTGCTGCGGTCGATTCGAGCGTTTGATGTTAATAAGTTGGACGATTTTTTTGTGCGAGGACAATACGGGTCCGGCTCAATAAATGGTCAAGAAGTCAAAGGCTATCTGGAAGAACCTGGCGTAGCAGCAAATTCAAAGACAGAAACTTTTGTAGCTGCTAAACTGTTTATCGGTAACTGGAGATGGCAGGGAGTGCCTTTTTATTTGAGAACCGGCAAGAGACTTCCAGCAAAAGATACGGAAATTGCAATTACTTTCAAGAAGGTTCCTTATTCGATGTTTTCCTCTGTCGGCCTTGATGAGCTGCTCCCTAACGTCCTTGTCTTGCGAATCCAGCCGGAAGAGGGAATATCGCTTAGCTTTCAGGCGAAAAGGCCCGGCTCAAAGATTTGTATAAGCACCCTCAATATGAATTTCAGCTATAAAAGCGTTTTCCTGGTTGACATGCCCCAGGCGTACCAGAGATTGCTTCTGGATTGCATGGTTGGTGACCAGACACTTTTTACGAGACAGGATGACGTTGAGGTCTCCTGGCAGTTACTGACACCGATATTGCAGGCCTGGGAACAGGATGAGTCGGCGCCTTATAAATATGCAGCCGGCAGCGAAAGCTTTGCAGAAGCTGACAGACTTATCGAAGCCGACAACAGGAAGTGGCGAAAACTTTTGGAATCAGGGATAAGTCAGTAAAACTATGGATTCTCAGAGCGTATTGATAGCTTTTGGGTTAACACTATTTGCGGGCCTATCAACAGGTTTTGGCAGTGCTTTGGCATTTTTCGCTAAGCGAACTAACACAAAGTTGCTCTCTGCTGCCCTTGGCTTTTCCGCAGGAGTTATGATATATGTTTCATTCGTCGAGATATTTCCCAAAGCAAAAGACTCTCTCATTGCCGAATTGGGCCGGGTCGCTGGATATTGGGTTACCGTTCTGGCTTTTTTTGCCGGAATTATTTTTATTGGCATTATAGACAAGCTGGTACCGGCATTTGAAAATCCACACGAAGCCCATAGAGTAGAAGAAATGGATTCCAAAGACTCGGCAGCTAAATTCAAGAAGCTATACCGAATGGGTTTATTCACAGCATTAGCGGTCGCAATACATAACTTTCCGGAAGGACTTGCTACTTTTGTCAGTGCTCTAAAAGATATGAAGCTTGGCATAGCAATAGCTGTTGCCATAGCGATACATAATATTCCTGAAGGTGTTGCTATTTCAATCCCTGTATTTTATGCAACAGGAAACAGAAAAAAGGCATTCGTTTTCTCGTTTCTCTCAGGCCTGGCTGAACCGGTAGGCGCATTAATCGGCTACGTCATTCTTTTTCGCTTTTTGAACGACCTGATATTCGGCATACTCTTTGCCTCAGTAGCAGGCATAATGGTATTTATCTCGCTCGATGAGCTTCTGCCCACTGCCAGAGAATATGGCCAGCATCATCTGGCAGCTTACGGATTAGTCGCTGGTATGGCAGTTATGGCTTTGAGTTTGCTCTTGTTTGTATAGATAGCCGAAACATTTGGAATGTGATGAGTTCAAGTCAGCGGTGCTTGGTGAATAAACGGCTGGTTAAATTAAAAGATGTGCTGGAAAAACTGTACAGCAAGTACAATCATCACGATTTGATAAAACCAGACCCGCTGCAGTTTGTATATCGATATGATAATCCCTCTGATATGGAGGTCGCCGCCTTGTTGGCGGCGGACCTTGCTTATGGCCGGGTCGAACAGATTCAAAAAAGCCTGACCAACCTGTTCGAGCGTATGGGTGAAAGTCCGTACGCGTTTATAAAAGGTTTTGGCAAAGCTGAGCAGAAAAGCCTAAAAGGTTTCAAACATCGTTTCACAACGGACCAGGACATTTCGGATTTACTGATGTTGTTGAAGAAAGTCCTGAACCGATATGCCGGCATCGAGGAGTTTTTTATTCAGGGCTACAATCCAGGTGATAGAAATATCGTTCCGGCATTGTCGAAATTCTGCAATTCACTTCTTAATATGTATGCTGCTGAGTACAATGGGAAGACAAGCCGTGGGTTGAAGTATTTGTTAGTAAATCCCGCTAAGGGCAGTGCCTGCAAACGGCTTAACCTTTTTCTGCGGTGGATGGTGCGTAATGATGATGTCGATACAGGGCTGTGGAAGCGGATTGACAAGGCCAAACTCATTGTGCCGGTTGATGTGCATATTGGCAGGCTGTGCAAGATATTAGGGCTTTACAATCGAAAGGCGGTTTCTTTACCAACAGCAATAAAAATAACGGAGGGCTTTGCTGAAATTGAGCCAGCCGACCCCGTAAAATATGATTTCGCGTTATCCAGAATCGGCATCCTGAAGGGCTGCAGCGGTAACTATCAGACGGGGTGTGAGGACTGCGAACTGTTTGGGTTTTGTTGTCGCAGATGCTAAACAAGTTAAGCGTGTTTGTAAAATGGACAAGGAGCAGTTGTGTGATTGCTACAAAAAACCGATTGAAAGGATCCAGAGCAGTTATGTCTGAAAATAAAGAAAAGATAAAAGTATTGTTTCTTTGTACAGGCAATTCTTGTCGGAGCCAAATCGCAGAGGGCTGGGCCAGACACCTAAAAGGTAACGTCATTGATGCGTATTCTGCGGGGATTCGCCCGATAGGTGTCAGTTCCAGAGCAATAAAAACGATGGCTGAAGCGGGAGTGGACATCTCAATGCACCAATCTCAGCGCATTGACGAATTCTCGGGAATTGATTTTGATTACGTAGTAACATTGTGCGACAATGCTTCCGAAAGTTGTCCTGTATTCAGCGGCAAAGCCGTAATTGTTCACAAGCCATTTGACGACCCATATTTCGCATCCGGCAGCGAAGAAGATATTATGGCAACCTTTAGAAAGGTACGAGACGAAATAAAGGCTTTTGTGGAAAAACTTCCGGAAATTTTAACAAATAGTAAGTAGGA
This sequence comes from uncultured Pirellulales bacterium, assembly GCA_964438965.1. Classification (GTDB taxonomy): domain Bacteria; phylum Planctomycetota; class Phycisphaerae; order Sedimentisphaerales; family Anaerobacaceae; genus NIOZ-UU13. The sequence goes on along the minus strand of CAYTND010000042.1, from coordinate 7,241 downwards.
TGAAAGCAGGAGTCAAAGCAATGGCGGAAGAAGGACCGATTACAAAACAACCAAAGGGCCTGAATGTTTTTGAGAAATATCTCACAATCTGGGTGCTCCTTTGCATTGTCGGAGGTATCGTTTTAGGCAAGCTGGCACCGGGAGTAGCTACGTATCTTGATAGTCTGGCAATTTATGTCAACGACGCCCCTGTTGTTTCAGTACCTATTGCAGTATGCCTGTTTTTTATGATGTATCCGATTATGGTTAAAATTGATTTTGCTGAGGTCGTTAAGGCGGGTAAGACCATCAAGCCGGTAGGATTGACTCTGTTTATCAACTGGGCTGTTAAGCCCTTTACAATGTATGCCATATCCGTTCTGTTTTTGGGAGTTTTGTTCTATGGTTTTATTGGGTCAGAGGCAACTGATATAGTTAAATTACCGTTGGGTGCCGCTGCGGAGGTTGGTGACAAATATGGTGATGGTGTCGTGGTTATGGTGGACGATGCTAAAATGCTTGAGGTACCGCTTTGGCGAAGTTACCTGGCAGGCTGCATCCTTCTTGGAATCGCACCGTGTACTGCGATGGTTCTGGTCTGGGGATTTCTTGCGAAGGGCAATGATGGGCATACGCTGGTTATGGTGGCTATCAATTCACTTATAATGCTGCTCCTGTACGGGCTGTACGGAGGCTTTTTGCTGAAAGTTGGCAGGCTGCCGGTACCGTGGCAGGCACTATTGCTGTCTATCGCAATATATGTAGCTTTACCCCTGGTAGCGGGATATTTTTCACGTAAATGGATTATTTCCCATAAGGGAGAAGCGTGGTTCAAAGAAAAATTTCTGCATGTTCTTACCCCTGTTACAATAATCGCATTACTTGTTACTCTGGTCTTGCTGTTTTCATTTAAGGGTGAAGTAATTCTATCGAACCCTCTTACAATTCTTTGGATTGCGATACCGCTGTTCATACAAACCAATCTAATATTCTGGCTCACCTATGGCTTCGCCAGGTTGTTGAAACTTAATTACAGAGATGCTGCGCCATCGGCAATGATAGGGGCGTCGAACCATTTTGAGGTCGCAATAGCAACCTCAACAATGCTGTTCGGTCTGCGTTCCGGCGCGGCCCTTGCAACCGTGGTGGGCGTCCTCATTGAGGTGCCGGTAATGCTTATGCTTGTTAAGATATGCCTGCGAACCCAAAGCTGGTTCAAACGCTGACATAAACAGTACAACTCTAACATGCACGGGGGAAATTTAAGTTTTGCAATTTGTATGATGAGGACTAAAATACACTTCTTGGTTTGTGCCAAACAGTAATTGCGGCCAACAGAAAATGAATTCAGAGCAATTAGAAAAATATACTTCTGCGATAACGCTTTCGGATATGGAAATCTTCGTGTTTCCAGAGCTGATGTACAGCCTGGTTTTAGCTAATATTATGAGCCCGATTATCTGGCAGTGGCGGCAGCTCGATTGCTTCAAAAAACTGCAAGGCAAGAGCAGCTACCGCAAATTGATGCGGCTAAGGCAATTCATAATGGACGAGTTTGAGTTTAATCTTGACCTTGAGACCTGGGGGCTGACAAGTAAGGCCAAAGAGCTCAAACGGTTTGAGAAGTCTATTTCTCCCGGTGATATTGCTAAAAGCAATGCTCTGTTCGGCTATCACGGCGACAGGTATTATTTTGATGTGGATATTCGCCGGCACTTTGGTCTGGATAAGTATGACAGCGATATCATCCCGTACTGGAAGACGGAAACCGTCGAGGCGATGAACGCCTTTCGCCTCAAGGAAGGTTACCGAACCGCAGCCGGGGAATGTGTATCTCTTGCGGCCCTTTATGCGGCGGCGGCGTTTATCGTTTGCTCAATACCGCTGGAAGATATTTATATGATACTTACGCCACTTCATTCGCAAAATTTCTTCGACATACAGGATGGAGTTCTAACCAACAACAGAAGGCTCGTTACGAAAACGATGTGGTTCAACGGCACCGCCATTTCCAACAAGGCCCAGCGGGCACTGCGCAATGAAAACGTTACAATCGTGGCCCATTCATCCGGCTATGTACATTGTTTGTATAAAGATGCGACGATAGACAAAATACTTTATCAGGATTTTGGAAAGAAGCTCGATTCGTATTTATCGGCGGAGTTATCGCTTTTGGTCTTTGCAAATTTTTTGCGGTCAAATCGAAATTATCAAAAGTTCTTTCAGGCCTGCTGTGACTGTCATGGTCAGGCGCAGTTCATAAAAGCAGAGGTTCTTTATCATTATGAGCACAGCAGCAGCTATAGAGTAGGTGATAAGACTTTTTGTAAATTGCTTGCCGAGGTTTCGGATGAGGATTTTGTCCCATATCAACTGCCCGACAGAATTCGCTGCGATGAGCTTGAGGAATTTATAGAGAAGCAAAAGCCCGACCTTAGAAGCATCGAGGGCAAAACGGCCTTTAGAAAATATATTGAGCCGGTCATCCCTGATGCCCAGCGGTTTGTAGATGAATTAGCCGATTTTGTATATATTGAAGCGAATCTGCCGGCTTCGGACAAGAATTTCCTGCCCGTCGAGCCGATAGAAATATCCGTAGAGCAGAGTAGAGAACAGATAATTGACTATCTGCAGCATGTGCGCCAAAGCAATCCCACTGCTGAACTTGCCTTTTATTCATATCGTGATATGGAAAGCTGTAACTGGCTGCCGTTTGTCAAAGCAGCAGTGGAACGCAACCCGGTCTCAGTCCAAATGGCAGAGGCGATGTCGGTTGAAGAAATATATGCGTGGCTTGGACAAATAAAAAATGCTTCGATTTACGATGGCAGGCGACTGGCGCAGCCCGATGAAGTGGCTAACTACAAGACCGGCGACGGACTCGAAAGGGCGTTTTTGTTAGCTAATGTAATCCGTGAAAGGAATCCCGAGCAAGACGTTGAAATAATAACAGACAAAAACCAGGTAATATTAAAAGGGCAGAGCGAATACCGATTTGTATCCACCAAAGGTCTCGAAAAACACGTTAGTATCAGTGCAGATGGAAAAGTCTCTGTAAACGCTTGAGACAACAATTTGCGTCACCCGTTGTGGATTATTTTTAAAAAATTATTTTAAGTATTGACAGATCAAATTATAAGACTACATTAGTCCTATATATGTGTTTGGTCATAAAAAATATTGTTTTTCGGGCGGTTATCGAGGTTTTTAGCACTCTAAGAAAAGAACCAGAAAGTGGCTTAATTAAACCCAGAACGCTGTTTTCAGGGCAAGCATCTGAAATTTTTAGGCTAAACGCAAATTTTTTGAAAAATATTATTTTAGATATTGACGAACAAATTATATAAGACTATAATAGTCTTATATAATGAGAATAATTATTAAGGTTGGTTGAAGATGGATGTTTTGAGACGAAATACAGATTATGCTATGCGAGCGATGGTGAACCTGGCAGGGCACTATGGACAGGAACCCGTATCGACGAGGGATATAGCTCTGGCTGAAGATATTTCTTATGAGCTTGCCTGCAAGCTAATGCAGAAGCTGAATAATGCCGGGCTGGTGAAAAGCAGTATGGGGCCAAACGGCGGCTTTGCCTTAAACAGGAAGCCGGCCAAGATAAATTTGCTGGAAATAATATGTGCGATTCAAGGGCCCTTGAGCATAAACAGATGTTTGTTGGGAGAGGATGGCTGCCAACACCAGAAAGGCTGCCCGATAACGGTGAAGCTTGCCAAACTTCAGAAGTATGTATCCAATTATCTCGGCGGTATTACGTTAGATGAACTGTTACGAAGCCAGGGTGCCAAGGAAAAAAGGAAGGCAAAGAATATTAAAAGGAGAAGAAGATGACCTGCGAAAAGGAAAAGCCTAATATCCTGGAGGCGTGTGTGGGTAAAGGGCAAAGGCTGGTGGATTTGGTCGAGTACTCGAAGGATTCGATTGTTAGTAAAACAATACTGGATAAGTCAGCAGGAACAATCACGCTGTTTGCTTTTGATAAGGGTCAGAAGTTAAGTGAACATACGGCACCTTACGATGCCGTTGTACAGGTTCTTGATGGGCGCAGTCAGTTGACCATAGATGGCCAAGAGAAGCAGGTTGCAGCCGGAGAGATTATCGTAATGCCGGGCAATGTGCCGCATGCAGTTACAGCCCAGGAAAAATTCAAGATGTTACTAACAATGATTCGGGCATAAAAAGGTGTGATTTACCTGAAATCAGTGAGGACAGACAGATGTTCAGATGTCCAGGACAAGACCAGAGATTTTGGAAACCGGAAGACATTTTTGAAGTGCAATGTACCGGCTGCGGTGGGGCGGTCGAGTTTTTCAAGGATGAGCCGAAGCTAAAATGCCGCAAGTGCGGACAAATGGTCGTTAATCCGAAGATAGACCTCGGCTGCGCTGAATGGTGTCAATACGCCGAGCAGTGCTTGGGAGTTGACGTCGTAAAGAACTTGAAGATTATGCGGGATAAACTGATAGGCCGGATGAAAAATGTTTTTGGCCAGGACCAGAAACGGATTGAGCATGCGCTTGCTGTCTTAGATTACGCCGAACGGATACAGAATGTCGAAGGCGGCGACCCGCTGATTGTCAGGGCAGCAGCTATTTTGCACGATATCGGAATTCACGAGGCCGAACGTAAATATGGCTCTTCAGCAGGCAAGTACCAGGAGATTGAAGGCCCACCAATTGCCGAGGAGATTCTGAAAAAATTTGACATTTCGGCTGAAGCGGTAGAGCATATATGCAGGATTATCGCAAACCATCACAGCGCGAAAGAGATTGATACAACTGAGTTTCGGATTGTGTGGGATGCGGACTGGCTGGTAAATATACCGGCGGATTTTCCCAGTGCACGCAAAGAGAAACTACAGGGGATTATTGATAAAACATTCAAAACCAAAGAAGGGCACAGAATAGCCATGCATACGATATTAAATACCGATAGAATCAACTCCGGCGATGTGGAAGCGTATGTACCATAAAGGATATTATAAGAAAGTCTGAATGTTTAATGGTTTTACAGAAAGGATTTAATTATGGTTACGAGAAGAACATTTTTTGCGATTGCAGTGGCGGTTAGCTTGGCTGGAATTGCCTTGCTGGGCTACGGCTGTAAAAAGTCCGGCCTAACTGCAAGTGCTGCGGAGTCTGTCGAGCTTTGTATGATGTGCGGGCAGATAAAAGGCAGTGATTTGTGCTGTAAGCCGGGTCAGACCACGTGTGACAGTTGTGGTCTTGTAAAAGGCTCGCCAGGCTGCTGTAATATTCCGGAAGGTGCGGAAAAAGCAGCGATTTGCACCAAGTGCGGCCAAATAAAGGGTACTGAGCTGTGCTGCAAGCCGAATCAGACTCTATGTGCCGATTGTGGTCTTGTAAAAGACTCGCCGGGCTGCTGCAAGTTACCTCAGTAAAAAAAGCTGAAAACGGATATAAGGTAAAGCTGAACAAAAGCAGATTTAGATTTGGCTGAAGAGGAAGGCGACAGAGAAAGTCTATATTGAATTGAAATGGCCGGTTTTAGCGCAAATCGGCTGACAAGTTGTAAGGGACGAATAGGATATCACGTAATATGCCGGTTTCCAGTGCGTTGCTGGAAATTAAGGGGTATATCAACATGACCCGAAGAAGGTTTTATATCGGTCTCATTATTGTTGCCATGATGAGTCTGGTGGTTATCGGGGTCTATGTTATACCAGGAAAAAAGAAAATGTCAACTACAGCGGTTACGTACAAACATACAAACAAGCTCATCAACGAAAACAGCCCATATCTGCTGCAGCACGCACATAATCCGGTTGATTGGTATCCGTGGTCGGACGAGGCCTTTGAAATTGCCGCCAGGCAAGATAAACCCATCTTTCTTTCGATAGGTTACTCGACCTGTCACTGGTGTCATGTTATGGAGCGAGAGAGTTTCACTAATGAGCATATTGCAAGGATAATGAACGAGCATTTTGTGTGCATCAAGGTTGACAGAGAGCAGCGACCGGACGTGGATGATGTATATATGAGTGCGGTTCAGGTGATGACGGGCAGTGGTGGGTGGCCTTTGTCCGTGTTTTTGACACCTGATGGCAAGCCTTTTTACGGCGGTACGTATTTCCCCCCAAAAGATTCGTTCGGTCGTCCAGGTTTCGAGCGGGTGCTTTTAGATATTGCCGATGCCTGGAAAAACCGGCGTGCAGAATTACTTGAGTCGGCGGGCAATATCAGCGCAACATTGGAGGGGTTAGGCAGGCAGAGCAGCCGGGAAACCCTCTCGGTCGATATGTTGAAAGATGCAAAGTCCTATTTTGAGAATATTTATGACAGCACTTATGGCGGATTCGGGGTCGCTCCGAAGTTTCCGCAGCCGAGTAACCTTTCGATGTTATTGAGTTATTGGCACAGAAGCCGGGACGACAAAGAATTAGCGATGGTTGGAAAAACGCTTAGTGCGATGGCGAAAGGGGGGATACATGACCATCTCGGCGGCGGTTTTCATCGATATTCAACGGATGCACAATGGCTTGTTCCACATTTTGAGAAGATGCTCTACGACCAGGCGCTTTTGGGTAAAAGTTATATTCAGGCATATCAGGTTACAGGGAAAGAAAATTACGCGAAAGTCGCCAAGGAGATTTTTGATTATGTGCTGCGTGATATGACAGATCCCAAAGGAGGGTTTTATAGCGCAGAAGACGCAGATAGTGAAGGAAAGGAGGGGTTGTTTTATGTCTGGGAGCCGAAGGAAATAAAGAAGATTTTGGGGGCGGAAGAGGCGGAAATTTTTAATGAATATTACGGCGTGACTAACAGCGGCAACTTCGAAGAAGGAAAGAGCATTTTGAATGTTACTAAATCGGTAGAAGAATTGGCCATACAGTTCAAGAAAGACCGCAAGGTTATAGAGAGTGTCTTGGCGCAGGGACGCTCTAAGCTTTTAGAACACCGGTCAAAGAGGATTCGGCCTCATCGAGATGATAAGGTTATTGTCGGCTGGAATGGACTTATGATTTCCGCGCTTGCTTACGGTGGAGCCGCCTTGGAAGAGACAAAGTATATTGGCGCTGCCGAAAAGGCTGCGGAATTTGTATTAACTTCTCTGCGAAGGAATGGCCGGTTGGCTCGATATTATCGCCAAACACAAGTGGTTGGCCTCGGGTTTCTCGATGATTATGCATTTATGATAATGGGTTTGTTGGATTTGTATGAGGCGAGTTTTGACGGCCGCTGGCTTGCAGAGGCCAGAGAATTGGCTGAGCAAATGAT
>CAYTND010000041.1:0-10814 GCA_964438965.1 uncultured Pirellulales bacterium | reverse complement strand
ACCATATTTCCTCGCCGTTAGAGGGGTTGTAGGAGGTCAGCCGTTTGAAACCCAATACGACAAGTTCTTGGGTGTCGCCATGACGCCAGATCATAGGCGTTGACCATCCCGCCCTGAACAATGATCTCGGCTGCTCCCAGACTGTGTCGCCTGTGTCTCGATTTACTGCAAGCATGCGGGACGTGCCGCTATTGTCGTCCAGGACCAGGATCACTTTGTCTTCATGCAATATGGGTGAGGTCGCCGGCCCATACAGGCTTTTCGGTGTGTCGATTTTACGATGCCAGACCTTGTTGCCCGCGTGGTCATAACAGAGCAGTCCGTAGGTCCCGAAATAAACGTAAACATGCTTATCGTCCGCTACTGGGCTGGAGGATGCAGGGTGATTCATCGGATGGAGCTTTGCCTTCGTCTCCGCCTGAACAACCTGGCGCCACAAGATTTTACCGTCTTCACGGTCAATGCATAACGTAATAAGTTCCTTTTCATTGGCGGATTCACTGGCTGTTAGAAAAATACGGTTGTTCCAAATGACGGGGGACGAGTGTCCCACAGGGATTGCGGCTCTCCATAGGACGTTCGCTTCCGGACTGAAATGAATAGGAATGCGCTCAGCTTCCACTACCCCCTGTCCATTGGGGCCGCGAAATTGATTCCAGTTGACCTTTCCTCCCTCGCCGTTTGCTATCAGGTTGAACAAAAGGATAATGATCGCACAGATACTGGACTTTGCCGTTGGCCTTGTATTCATATTTGGATTGTATGGGCTCTCCTTTCTCTTATTCGATATTTCCCATATAAAAAAGCTTGACTACACAACCAAGTCCTCCAACCCCACGATGATATCAAAATCATCCTCGAATTGCAACCAATTGAAGCCTCTTTGTTACAAATCTCGCTGCCAACAACGCCTCACTGCTGGTCATATAGCCCATTCACACCGTTTTGCATATCCTCGAAGGGGATTCCAGTAGGAAGTTTGCTCGTATCTTCTCAGCGGTCATGATCGGCCAAGGGACTTGAGGTATTTCTTTGTTTTCTTGAGTCCCATCCTTGATGTCTTTATTCTGTTTCTCATTCCAGTATCTATCACTGAGGACGCGAAGCTCTTGCAGGCGAGTGTCCCAGAAGTCGGCCGTGGGTACAAAGGTTACATTCTTGAGTGACTTATCGTCCGCCACTGCCTTCTGCGCTCTGCGAAACTCCATCATAAAACGGGCTTCGTGATAGCCCGGGTCCTTGGCCCTCTCGGCGATATCATGTCCGCCGACACCCATCTCGCCGAACACGACCGGCATGTCAGGCGCATCGAAATCCTTGCGCAGGTCGCGAAACATCGCCGAGAGATTGCGAGGGTAGTTCTTGATGATTCCCGCCCCGACGTGCTTCCCGTTGACATGCACGTGCCACTGGCAGAAATCGTTCCAGCCCTGAAACCAGGCCATCCCTGCAATCTCGTAACCCTGTCCACTGTAGCCGGGCACGACATCGTCGATGTTGGCCAGGCAATCTTTGATTTCTGAAACCATCTTACGGTAGTAAAGCCCTATCTCGCGATTGTTGTTGTCGGAACGCTGCTGCAGCAGCACAACTGTTTCATCTCCGGTCGGCTTGCCCGCGCTGGGTGATCTAAAATCGCAATACACATCCTTGCCGCTCCGTTAGATTACTTCATAATTCATAAGAGCTGACATCTCTGGTGATAAAATGGTGACACGAATTTGTCGAAGAATTCCGACATTTTGCGAGTCATAGGAAGGGTAACCTGCGGCATGATGGGTCACATGATCGGATGGAAAATGTAAGGGTGGTTAGTGGAGCAGAAAAGACATTTCCTTGGATGGTAGCTGCCCTCTTCCCAACGGGGGTGGATCACCCATCCAAATAAAACGCGACGAGAAGAAACCGACTCATGTTAACTACTGCCCATTCTCGCTGCACATCAGCCTCGTTCGTCCTGGTACTCGAAGACTACTATCTCATAGTGATTCAACGGCGGCAGGACTATCGCGATGCGACCGTCATTTCGCCTGGTGAACGTCAATTCCTGATTGGCGCCCAGGAGACGGATGGCTCGCACGGGCTTTTGGGGTTTGAAATCGACGCGGATGCCGGAAATGGGAACCGGCATGTGCATCGCGTTGCCGCGTTGGCCGATGTGGTTGTAGAAGCTGATCCATTCGAATTTGCCGTGCCGACTGGCGCGTTGGTTGATCTCGACCAGGGGGGGCGCCGTGACGACCGCGCGGCGCTCGAGCCCCAAGATGTTGTCGATGGCGCCAAGCAGCAGAGCGGCGTGCCCCTGATGGGCCCACCTGACGTAGTGCGCGCCGATGCCGAAGGTGAAGCAGGCGACCGCGCCTTTGCCGTGCTTGCGGCCGATCAGGGCCGGATGGTTCGACACGTGGCGATAGTAGCATTTCTCGGGCGGGCCGAACATGTCTGCCGGAATCAGCCGCAGCATCTTCGCGACGTCATTATCCGTCTTATACACCTGGAACTCACCCCCTAAGAAGACCAGGTCCAGGTCGTCGAGCACGGGCTTGGCTAACGCGGTTTTGTCCTCCGGTCGAATGCGAACGTAGGCGCCCATTTCCGAGGGACGGGATTCGAGGAGTTTGACTTTCCCCAGGCTCTTCAGATATTTCGGGACTTTTTGCGTCAGCAGCAGTTTCCCACCCCGTTTCACGTAATCGTCCAGAACCGTGGTCTCCTCTCGATTCAGTCCGCCCGCGGCAGGCGCGATGACCAGCGGGAACCGGTCGAGCTGTTCCGGATCCAGTTCGGTCAGATCAAAGCTGACCTGCCCTTCGCAGAGGATTTGGAGAATTCCCTGGTACTCGTTTCCGCCTCGGCGAACCACTCCGACGTCGCCGGCCGGTTTGGTGTCGAGGAACCACTGTTCATTGGCTTCGTGAAATCGATAGATGTTCTTCAGGACGTTGAGCGCGGCGCGGTCTTCCAGGCGATGGAGCGGCCCCATGATATAGAAACCCAGCCAGGCGCCGTTGACCGCCTGCGCCCAGAGACGCCGCGCTTGCAGGGAGGGAGCGGCGCCGGCGTGCCGATAGGGCATTTCAAAAAAATGGTTCGCCGTGTTGTTGTATTGTTTTCGTCCCATGGTCAACATCGCCGATTTGACCTTGTCCGTGTCGTAGTAAGCGCCCCTGCCCAGGGGAGCGCCGGATTCGCTGCGGATCACGTCCATTACGTAGAGCATGAGATCGGGTCGTTTGTCCTTAAAGAACTTCTTCACCTTGTCGTTCTGTTTCGTCGTCATATCACGGGTGAACTCGACGTACTTCCGGTACACGGCGCTGTTGTCTTGCGTCGGCGGCAGGTCCAGTCCGCTGTATTGCTTGAACAGCCTCCGGCAATTGTCGCATTGACAGATGCCGTGGTAATTACGGCTGTAGTCGTTGCGCTGGTATCCGCTCATGTTGAAGAACACGCCATCGAGCGGATAGCGGTCGAGCGCTTCAGCCAAGAACTCGTACATGTACTCCTGCTGATATCCGCCGCTGAGGCACGTATGCACCTGGCCGTTGTAATTTATGTTCTTTCCCGCTTCGCTGACATAAAGCCACTCGGGATGCTCGGCGGCGAACTTTTCGTTGATTTTGCTCACGTCGAACCGGCCGGCCATGCGAATCCCTTCGGCGTGCAGGCGCCTCAGCACGGTGTCGGTCAAGTCACCCTTCATAAACGTGTTGCGCCAGTGGTACTTCACCTCGGTCGGGTAGTTCGCCACAATTCCGCCCACATTGAACTTCACCACATTTACTTTCCAGTCCTTCAGGTCCTGGATATATTTATCGACGTCCATCGTCGCGTCAATCTCGCGCAAATTGGTTTGCAACATGCGATGCGGCTTCAGCCACCACTCCGAGACCTGGTCTTCGCACCGCGCGACGTTTACGAAATATAAGCTGAACAAGCAAGCAATTGTGAGAAAGCGTTCCGTCTTCATTTTTCTATATCCTTTGTTTGACTATGAAATCTGAGTTCAACATACAGGAGTGATTCATCAGCATTAGTTAGTCCGCATCAGTGTACGGCTAATGCCTTATCGTTCCTTTGCACCTTACTGCTAACCCCTTCGAGTGAGCCAACGCCGTCGAGTCGTTTTCGACCGGCTGTAAAGTTAGTCTGGATAGTCATGACCCTCAATAGTCACGTACAATTACCCCATCTTCGCTTACTAAATACCGGTCTGCTCCTGTAACCTTTAGATTGTACACCTTGCCGACAAAAGGCGCGGCTCTTGTTGCAACGCTTTTGATACCGACTGTGCCACTTAATGTTTTCAATCGGAGGCCACTTCTTAAGTCTTGTGCCGCGATCCACTGTCCTGAATCGAGCATGAAGCAGTGTGCATCCACCACGCTGATGCGGTTTCCGCTTTCGAGCACTATGTCACGACATTCGAACGTCCCTTCGTGCTCTTCGACCGTTTCAATCTGCTCTAAGCAGTCTGTTGCCAGGCCACAATGAGGCCCACCGACCATCTGCCCAGAGACAACGTTTGAGATCTGCACAAGTGCCCCATTCACCCACACAGGAGTATCAGCAAGAAAACATCCTCTCCCTTTGGGCGGCGGCGGTGTAGGAACCGTAATAAATGTCCAGACGTCACCTTTGATTATTGTACTCTCCGGCGGAGCGCCAATTTCATCAACGCGCCAGAAATAAACCTGATTATAATTTAGATAACCGAGCTCAAAATTAGTATTAGATTGTCCCTGGCTCACCAGCACATCAAGTGGATTATCGCGAGTGGCGTTGTTGACAGCATCAAAATCCGTGCCGAAGTAAACATCGTGCTGTAAGGCATTTAATCCCGGGATCCAGCTCAGCGTTGGTTTTAATTCAACATCGATGGCCCCGTCGGCAGGATATGGATTAAAAGCCTTGTCAGACAGGGGATACGGTTGTTCGCTCGATGACAGGCTGGCTTCTGGCGTGCCGCCGTAAGCACCCATATTAATTCTGCCGCCATTAGGCATCGGCTCGCCGGATGGGTCAACTGTTGGGTCGCCACCATCGATACAGGGACTGGTAATTTTATCGAGGACCCACACATCATGCTCCGGCCAATATCGGCCTCGCTCGGAGCGTAGATGATAGTCACCGTTGTCGGGATTAACAAAAAGCGGATCGACAGTGATATTACCTTCGCCTTCGCCTCCTCGTTCGATAGAACTGTAACGGGCTTCGCATCCAAACAGATCGCCATCGGTGTTGTTCCAGAAAATAGTGTTGCTGATATCAGGCTCTGAGCCGGCGTAGGCTTCAATACCGTATTTATTATCTACTATCGTCAGATTGCTGATAGTGGGAGAACTGCCGGCAATGAAGACACCCATGAAGCTGTCTCTTATGATGAAGTTCTTCAGGATACTGTCGGGGCCTTCGCCATAGTAGAACGAGACTGCAAAATCACCAGGATTCTGGAGTACAGGTACACCAGCGGGACTTGCAACGACACCCTGCACTGTTAGCGTTTTACCCATAAAATTGATTTCTTCCTGGTACAGCCCCGGATAGACCAGCACTACGTCGCCGTCCCCTGCCATATCAATGCCCTTCTGAATGGTTGCGAAAGCTGCTTCAGGCGTCAGTCCGTCATTGCTATTGTCACCGCTGACCGCATCCACGTAATAGACATTTGCGCGAGTCTGACCGTCCTCGATCGGCTCCCGGTATAGGCGGGGATAGCCCCTGCCCCTGCCTTCGAGAATCCACCAGATATCCTCGGTCCCATTTACGCTCTCGCCGACAAAATCCCAGCCTGCATCAGTAAACGTACTTTCAATCTGCATCCCGGCCGTTGTCTTACCTGTTCCACCAGCACTTGTCGATTGCTCACTGGTTTGAATATCCCAGAAGGAACCTGTAACTGCACCTCTATTTAATCCCACGAGCCCGCCGACAAGCTCATTTCCCGAAACACTGCCGGTTGAATAGCAGTTTGTGATTGTGCCGCGATTATATCCCACGAGGCCGCCGACCCAATCATTCCCTGAAACACTGGCCATGGAATAGCAGTTGGTGATTGTACCGCGATTATACCCCACGAGGTCGCCGACGGCGCTATCTCCCGAGACGCCGGCGGTGGAATAGCAGTTGGTGATTGTGCCACCCCGATTGAATCCCACCAGGCCGCCGACATACCAATTTCCCGAAACGCTGCCGCCCTCGGCGTAACAGTTGGAGATGGTTCCATCGTCACTAAGAAAGCCTACCAGCGAACCAACTTGGCGTCCTGTTCCCGCATCAACGTTAGCATCAATCAATCCCAAATCTCTGATTGCTCCGCTAACGTGCTTAAAAAGTCCATTGGTGTGGTTTAAGTTTGTGATTTTTTTCCCGTTACCGTCAAACACGCCGGTAAAGGGATTAAGTATCCCAATTATATTGAACGTTCCCATATAATGGCTCAAGTCAATATCTGCCATCAGCTTGAAGTGCTTGTCCCAGTCGTCAGCGTTAGCCCCGATTGCATTCATCTGCTCGGCTGTGTAAATCAGGTATGGGTCGTTAGGCTCTCCTGTGCCGCCGCCGTATTGTGCTTGAGCCGTCAAGCAGGAAAAGTACAGCATCACCAACAATAGAGAAATTACCCACTGGATTTTTCGTTTTTGTACTACCACCATTTTTTTTTATCCTCCAGCCCCCATTTGTTTCATAACAGGGCAATCAACGGCTTTTCCCAATATCGCTGATATGTAGTTTACCACACGCCCAGACTCGGCGTCAAGTAAAAAATTAGGTCAATTGCGATCTGTCAGATGTCTGAAATCTGACGTTGGAAGTCGCAAGTCAGGTCGGCCGTTCATGAGTTTTTAGTATTTAAACTTGGAGTTTTTTTAAATGTCACATACGTAAAGCGCGTACGCGCTTTACGTATAAGCATTTTTCCCGCGATTGATTGTTATCGAACAATGAATACAAAATATCAAATAGCGAATGTCCAATTATGGAGCGAAAAGTGTGAGAATTTTGAATGGAATTGAGAATGCAGATTTCACTTGACAGCCAAGCTCTTTCTGCGTATGATATATATCTAACTAATTTGATGGTGAATAGTGTATCGTATATTGTATGTCGTATCGTTTATTGGAGATAGTGCCTTTTTGGCCGTAAGGGCGGAATCAGCCGTGCTCCGGCAAGGGCCTTCGCCTTGGCGAGCGGCCAAATAGAGAGTGAGTTTTACTATAAATTATGCAAAACAAAGCCAATTTTAGAAAGAATGAATGTAAACTTTTGTGCTACAGGGTATTATGAAAGTAAACCCACCATTCGCGTGGCGGGTAAACCCACATTTGCAGTCCGCAAGGCAGGCCAAATAATCCAAATGTCGAGATCGCCACTGCCTGGAGTTGTATTTCATCTCTGACCGACCTGGCAAGTGTTTAGATGCTATCATTCAACCCCTGTATGAATAAGAGCCTATCCGAATAATCCCTCATCCCTTGTCATTCTGAGGCGAAGCCGAAGAATCTGGCCAACGAAGAGAAGAGGAGATTCTTCACTTTGCTATGCTCCATTCAGAACGACAGGCGAGAGCAAATAGTTATTCGGATAGGCTCTAAGTGTACCCTACGGCATCTATTTCAGGAAATTGCTCTTGTGTAGAGTAAAGCTGAATTTAGCCCCCAAACCCTCCCTGCTGTTCACCCATATATTGCCACCATGTCTTTGGATTATCTCTTTGGCTATTGAGAGTCCCAGACCAGTGCCGTCTTTTTCAACTTTTCTTGCGTTGGTGGCTCTAAAAAACTCATCGAATACCTTGTCAAGTTCATCCTCAGGTATCCCGATGCCTGTGTCGATAACCTCTATCAGCACGAAATTGTCATGCTCTTTTGCATTTATCTCAACAGTCCCTTTTGCAGGTGTATATTTAATAGCATTAAGCAGCAGATTTGTTATTATCTCTTCGATAGAAAACTGACTGCCAAAGATTCTATCCACTGACGGTTCAATGTTACAATTTAACGTTATCGATCTGTTTTCGACTTTAGTTTTCACGGTAGCAAAAGCATTGTCTATAGTATTTTTCAATGGAAAACTTTCCATTACCAATTTGTTGCTGAGCCGCATCTGCGTCAGTTTTAATAACGCCGTTACAAAGTTGGTAAGCTTTTGGGTCCGGTCGTGTGCCCTATTGATAAAGTCAGCCTGGCTCTCATTGAGCGCACCGACCAATTTATTAACCACTACTCCAAGACAGCCTTGTATAGCTGCCAGATGGCCCTTTATGTCGTGTGTAATACGCAAAACATATTCATCTTTGATCCGATCTTTCTGCTTAAGCTGTATGTTTGCCTGCCTGTAAGCTTCCTGCTGCCTACGTAATTGTGTTGAGATGGAGTTGGTCATATAAACCACAAAATACAGTGCAGTTACAAAGATAAGAACGGTTATGACAATGTAAAAACCGTCCTGATGCAAGTCGTGCGTGATAAATCCTCTTAGGCAGTAATGAGGTAGAATTTTGCTATATTCAAGGAGTACCATAAGGACTACCAGGACGGCAGCTAAGGTGGCGTAAAGGTAACTTTCCACGACTGAAAGGATAATGCTGGCAATAATCATATGGAATATAAAGTAAATAATAAAGGGGTTCTCAATCCCGCCGGAATAATGCAACAGAACTGTCAAAGTCAACAAGTCAGCTGATATCTGAAAATTTATTATTTTCTTAGCCGAGGTGGAAATGTTGCCAGCATCTGCTCTCAGAGCTCGGTTTAACAGCAGCCATGATACCATATTGTATAGAGTAAGCACTGCGGCGATGCAATAAAGCGGTAGAACCTGTAGCGATACGTCCAGGACATTACTGGCGAAAACAGTGGCTAAACTGAGCCCTACTATGGCTATCCATCTGAGTTTAATCAGCCAATAAGCCCGTTCGATGAGTCTGGTATCTTGGGGTACTTGTTCCATGTCAAGTTTTCTTTGACAGCAGTTTTTTGACCTTGGTTAGTAACACTTGGGGTTCTGCGGGCTTGTCCAAGAACTCGTCCACCGGCAGCCAGGCAGGATCTCCAGCAGAAGATTTGAAATCTATACCAAACTTGTTCTTGACAGCGGTCAGCATTAGAATGGGTGTGTCTTTGCATTCGGGGTTTTCCTTCAGCTCTCTGGACATTTCAAAGCCATCCTGGCACGTGGACATCATAACATCCAGTATGACTAAATCGGGTTTGTTAATCCTGATTTTTTCCATACCTTCTGTTCTGTTAGCGGCTGTGATTACAGTATACTGCTCGCTTTCCAGAATAGTCTGGAGTACCTTGGTAAGATCCGGATCATCATCTACAATCAAAATCTTTGCATTTTCCATAACTCACTCCACAATCTTTAAAAAGGTTTTTGAGTAATATAATCAGCCAACTGACTGAGACTTTCTTTGTAATCTGAATCAGTAAGCGCCTCCAACTTTTCTTTGGCACAATTGATATAAGATGCAACCACCTCTTGGGTTTTGAATAGCGCATTCGAATCAATAAGCATTGCTCTTATTTTATTTAGATTCCTGCCGTCTATTTTCGATCTGAATATATTTTTCAGCTCTTCCCTTCTGTTTTGGCTGACAACCTCGAGCAAGGTTAGCAAAGGTAAAGTCATATCACCGACAATTACATCCTGGCCCGGGCGCTTGCCAAGCACTTTCTCTTCACTGATTATATCCTTACAATCATCTATAATTTGAAAAGCCATACCAAAGTTCAGCCCAAATTCTTTTAACGCTGCCTGGACAGTGTGGCCACGATTGCCCATAATAGTACCTGCGTGACAGCAAGCTGCAAACAATGAGGCTGTCTTTTTTTTCACGATGACCATATAGCTGTTTTTAGATAAATCCAAATTGTCTCTCTGGCAAACATGGGTCAGTTCTCCCTCACACATCACATATATCGCTTCGCTTATACATGCAAAAACATCAGGATTTTTGCACTTTCCAATCAAGTCGAAAGCTTTGGAGTAAATATAATCCCCAAGCGCAATCGAAACATCATCTCCCCATCTGGCGTTGACGCTCGGCTTATTGTGACGAGTAGGCGATTTGTCAAGAACATCGTCGTGAATTAGAGAGGCCATATGTATTAATTCCACAGCAGCGGCGATATTGGTAGGTGCCTCACGATTACAACTATTATTCTTGCCCACCGAGGTCGCTTTTTCCGAAAGGAGTACCAGGGCCGGCCGTATTCTCTTACCTGGTGACTCCAATAAGAAATTACTCATTGCAAGGATTGAGCCATTTCTTGACTCCTTAATGGAGGACACTATACGATTTTCCACCGTTTTTAGATCATCTACAATCGGCTGATAAATCTTCTCAAGATTCATTCAATCTAATTTCTTTACCCGTCCTAAGCCTTCAAAAAACCTATACCTAAAGACAAAATAATCACAATGTGAATAACAACAATCGTGTTCACAGAGGAAAGAAACGCTGTAGGATTATCATAGTTTTTCTCGATTCTTTTTATGCTCTTTAAAAACGGTAGTGTCGCCACAGCGAATACAGCGAATATTGCCAATACAGGAATTGTTTTTGTCACGACACCCAAGATCAAAAGCACAAATACGCCCGCCAACCCTGACTTTAACAGTAAAATCGCTTTTTGTTTTCCGAGTCTTACTACTAAATTCCGCTTTCCAACCAGCGTGTCCTGATAATAGTCCGGTATTTCGTTCAAAACAGCCAGGCAAAACACACTCAAGCCGCTAATCACAGAGACATAAAATGGCACGAAATCAATCTTTTGAGTTTGAATGTAGTAACTGCCCAATACCAT